>JAUVLS010000033.1 GCA_030600625.1 Bacteroidales bacterium | reverse complement strand
TAATATCAAACTTGTTTTTTAGCTCTTTAAAAGATAATTCAAGTCCTATATTTTCACCTTGCCTGCCAGCAGGCAGGTCGCCACCTTTTCGGTAACGTTCCTGAAAAACATCGGGATGGCAAATCAGCTTTTTATTGCTAATGTATCTTAATCCATCGCCGTGATCCCAGTGACCGTGACTAAGCACAACAGCATCAACCTGGTCAATATCAATATTAAGTTTCTTTGCATTTTGTAAAAAAACATCAGAACGCCCTGTATCAAAAAGAATATTAACATCGTGTTCGATGTAATAAGACAATCCGTGTTCGGCTAAAAACTTCTCTGATGCAGTATTTTCAGTTAAAACAGAAAGTTTCATATTTTATTTATTAAGTTAGTTTCTTTCTTCTACAGAAGATTTTAAAATCCCTGACTTTATTGTAAACAACTTGTAACCCGAGTTAAAATTATTTAGTTCATCTTTTATCCAATGTATATGCTTATTAATAATTTCCATAACTTCTTCAGGATTTTCTGAAGATATAATTACAGGGATAAAATATTCGTTTACGATTCTTATATTTTCACCAAATTGCTTTGATACAATCACTTTTATATCATTCTCTAAAAGATCTTTAATTAGAATATCGACTTTCTCATTATTGTCTGAGTTATTCTCTTTTAGCTCGGATTTATTATCATTAACAACTTCATAAATCTGCTCAAGTTGTCCTGACTCAAGCTGATAAATAAGAAATTTGTCAGCTTCGCCAAAAAAGCGATCTTCAAATAGATTCTGATTGTTAACTGCAAAAGCAAATCTTAAAACCATAATTAACTATTTTTAATCTCGAAAATATTGCCAGTTTTATCTTTAATAAATATTAAATCGCTTGTATCTCTTTTTATTCTAATACATTCAAATGCTTTTTCCTGTGCCTTTTTATAAAGTATTTCTCTATCTTGAACCGAAAAACAAATGTGATTAATCTTTACCCCAGTATCTCGTTTTGCAATAAATATTTCTAAGGTTAAATTACCTCTGGTTAATAAATACGCAGGAATATCAGAATCTAAACCAAAAATATTAAATGCAAGATTTTTATTTAAATCAAACTGACGCATTAGCTGCATCTCTAAAATATTTACATAAAAATCATTTATTTCTTCGATGCTATTTACTGATATTGCAACATGATTCAAATTCATGATATGAGTTAAAGTTATTATATTATTGTTCCACTATTTCAACTCTACGGTTTCTCGCTTTGCCTTCATCTGTAGAATTCGAAATCATTGGTGAAAAATTAGCTACTCCATAGGCTTTTAATTGTTCTGCCTTAATACCATATTTTGTAACAAGTTCGTTCATAACAGCTTTTGCCCGGTTTTCAGATAAAGCTATATTAGATTGAACATTTCCTATATTATCAGTATGTCCAATTATAAAGAATTTTTTATCTTTATTATTATTCAGATATTCAGCAATATTTTTGAGTGCAGGAATAGATTTATCCATTATTGTTGATTTACCTGTTTCAAAAAATAAACCATCTAATGCTAAATGACCTTTTTTATCAATATTTTCAGTCATTAGTTTTGCTGTTACCATACCCACATCAGGGTTTTTAACTTTTATAATATCCTGATTTATCATTGTTAAATTATCTTGTTCAATTATGTAAATTGAAGCATAATATGTTGTATCATTATCTTCAAATTTAGCTGCTATGTAAGCGTAATCACTCCCACGAAAATTATATTTATTCCCAATTTTATCACCCAAACCCAAACCATCATTTCCAAACATGTAAAATTGCCATTCATAACTTTCGTTTCCTAACTCATTATCACCTGAGCCACTAAATAAAATTTCCCAATTTGATTTTTTTAAAGCATTAAGATAATTCATATAAACCAGGGATGTATTGTTTTCCAGATTTGTAACATATTGAATTCTGTTAATTTCACCTTGTAGTTTCAACTTTTTTTCCCAGGTTTTGCTTCCTTCAACACTTATTATTTTTGAATATGGAAGAATATATATATCCCACTTAACTGTTTCATAAAATTGAATTGTTGACCCAGTAAATCTTGATATTAGTGGATTATCTTTTGCTCCTTTTATATCTTTATCTTCTTGAGCAAATAGATTTGTTGAAATCATTAGTGCGATTACTGCAAAAATTAATGTTGCTTTTTTCATTTTAATATTTTCCTTTTATTTTTATTAAAAATTAATCATTTTAACCACTACAACTCTTTTAAATTAAGATGCTTTCTTTCTTCTCCTTTTTTCCACTCATTATAAATGATATTCATACAATTTTGTATACTTATAATACTTTCAGATATACTATTATCATTCATTAAAATGCAAACAAACTTCTTTTTAATTCTTTTAATGTTAGGGCCAAATATTTTAGAAACAACTACCTTAATATTTTCATCTTTAAATAAGCTAGTTACACTTTTTGCTTTCACCGGGTCGGCATGAATATTCTCATCATCTTCTTCGGTAGTATTCATGATTCTTTTAATAAATTTTGATTTATCTTTATCAATTTCATATACATCATAATACTCTGCATCTCCAAAATGCCTGTCCATAAATGTTTTTCCATCGTCTGTTGCAAAAGCCACTTTTATTGCCATAAAATCTATTTTTTTTCTACTGTTAATAATCGTACATATTTTTTAAAATAAAATTTCTCGTTTGCGTTCTCAAATCCATATTCATAGAGTATATTTTCCCAATCGCGTTCTATATAATCAAAAGCATATTTACATTCAATCTTTTTAAATATAAACCGATGATGAAAAGGCATTTTTGCCATATCAAATTCAGCAAAATCCAGAATATTAAATGTTCCGCCTTTCTTTAAGCTATTATATGCATTCTGTATTACTGTTTTTCTTATTTCGTGAGGGAAACCATGAATTACAAAACTTATAAAAACTTTGTCAAATTCCTGTTCAGGTTCAAAAAGCTGGTCTATTCTTTTATTTGTGAATTTTATATTCGGATAAGATTTACAATTACTGTTAAACTGTCTTTCCATATCTTCCGAAATATCCATTCCAACAAGTAATGAATTCTCAGATACATACTTATTCATTAATAAAATATTCCGACCGGTTCCACAGCCTAAATCCAAAATTTTATCGTTTTCCTGAATATTCAAATCCGAAATTGCCTTTTTAATAAATCCCTTGTATAACCCAAAAGAAGCTACATTCATTACTTTATCGTAATTTTTTGCTGTAAATGCTGATAATTCTACTCCTGAATCAGGATAAATTTTTGCCATCTTTTAATATTTTTAAAATTCTTTAAATACACGAGCCAGAGAAAAACCAGGTGCCTGAACATTTAAATCCAGAAAATATCCAAAAGGCGTTTGTTCAACAGTAAATCCTGAATTAGTTAAACGTTCATCGATATTATCAAATAATGCTTTTGAAAATTCAGGATCGGCTTTACTTTCCGATAAATGTGCAAACGAATGTAATATGATATGTTTCGTGTTATTTTTTCCGGCTATCCATTTTAGATTTTTAAGTAATTTCTTTTTTACTTCACTTTCCTTTTCTTCATCTTCTTTTTCAACCTGAATAAATGCTGTCTGAATATTTTCATATTCTTTACCTTTACTAAAATCAGACATTAACTCAATTGTTTTGATTGTAGGATTATACGAAAACCTATTCATATAAATCATTAAAAGCTTCATCTGAATGTATTTAAAATTAACTGTTTTTAATTTACTATTCTAATTATAACTTAATTGCTTCTTCATAAGCATCTGTTATAGCATCCTGTGCATTACCTATTTTTTTAGCATCACCGATAGTATGAACAGGCATTACATTTTCCAACTCATTTTTTAAAGGATTAAAACTTTTCATTCCGGTTGAGACAACAATAAGATCAATATCATTAAATTGAACTGGTTTGTCATTTTTTCTTGCATAAACCGTTTTTCCATCAACCTTTTCTATAAATGTATGATCGCTAAATAGAGTCCCTTTCTCTTTCATCATTTTTAAAGAAAGGGTTTTAGCTATCATTTCCATATCCTCACCAAAATCAGTTGTTCTTTTAACAATTATCACCTGATTATTTAAAGGAATTAAAGCCGTTGCAATATCAACGCCAATAAGGCCACCACCGATTATCAATACTTTTTTGTTTTCAGGTAAATTTTCTTTAAATAAAATTTCTGCCCAATAAAATTTATCCAAGCCAGGTATATCAATACTTGCAGGCTTAGAACCAGTTGCAATTACTACCTCATCATACTTATCAATTAAATCTGATTTAGTGGCCTCTTTATGAATAATATTTATGCCTTTGTTTTCTATTTCTTCTATAAAGTATGGAACTAAAGTATCCATAGATTTTTTATTGGGAGTAAGTGGAGCAAGATTAAACTGACCTCCCAGTTTATCATTTTCATAAAGATCAACATCATACCCTCTTTTCTTTAATATTAAAGCAGCTTCCATTCCAGCCAAACCACCTCCGACAACAGCAAAGTATTTGAGTTTTTCAGCTTTTTTAACGGATTCATTATGTCTTCCTACTTCAGGATTAACCAGGCATTTAAGCCCCTGACCTGATTTTACTCCACCCAAACAACCTTCTGCGCATGCAAGACAAGGCCGGTAATTCCCCTCAATTTTTAATAAAATTTTACCAATAAAATCAGAATCGGCAACCAATGCTCTCCCAATAGCAATATAATCTGCTTTAAAACCATTATTTAATTTTTCAATATCTTCTTTTGAATTTATCTGACCAACAAATATTACAGGGATATTGACTTCTTCCTTAATTTTCTTAGCAAATTCCCAGGTTTTTCCTTTTGGAACAAACATATGCTGAAAAAACCATGGTGGAGTATTACAAACTGTTCCTGCAGATACATGAATTGCATCAACTGACTTTTCTTTTAAAATTTTAGAAAACTGAATCATTTCAGGAAGTTTAATACCATCAGGGATCATTTCATCAGCACTAATTCTGATAATAATAGGTAAATCAACTACTGATTTAACAGCATCTAAAACTTCAAGCGGAAATCTTATCCTGTTTTCAAACGATTCACCATATTCATCAGTTCTATCATTAACTTTTGGCGATATAAACTGAGCCATTAAGTAGCCATGCCCAAATTGAAGTTCAATTATATCAAAACCGGCTTTTTTAGCACGTATTGCAGAGCTTTTAAATAATTCGATGACATCTTGCATGTCAGCTTTATCCATTATCTTTGGATTAACACCGCCATTTTCACAAGCCTTATCTGTAGATGAAAGAAAAATATTTCCGGGGATTTTGGGATTTGCCATTCTCCCCGGATGATTTAAATGTGCAATTACTTTTGTTTCATTTTTATGTATTTCTGATATCAGGTTTTTAAGTCCTTCGATCTTATCATCATTATCAATACCAATCTGAGTTGGCAGTTCGCGAAGACTTTTTTCCATATAAAGAGGCTCCAAAGTCATGGCTCCTAAAAACTTACTTCGTCTGAGATAAAAATCAATATGTTTTTTGCTGATATTCCCTTTAGAATCACCATACCCGGTTTTTACCGGAGCAAAAATGAAATTGTTTTTTAAATTTAACATGATGCATTTATTTTAATTAATAAGCTATATCATACTTGTTATCCTAAAACATTTTATTCACTTTTTGATGCTTCAGCTTCCATTTGTAAAAATTTTGATTTTTCTTCTTCTGTCATCATTCTAATCTCATATTCAAAGTCTAAATCTAAGTCATGAAGTGGTTGTGAAACAGATTTAATAAGTTCACTATCAACAGGTAAATGAGTAAAAGGAAATGCAAAAACCATTACAACCTTGTTTTCAATTAATTTAATATCTGTTGTAATTCCAAGGTCAATCAATGAATATTTAATACCAGGATAATTTATTCTTGAGATAGTGTTTACTATATCCTTTAATGTTACTTGTAGTTTATTTTTATTTTTTAACTTTATAGGATCCCAAATGACCAAGATCAAAGCTCCATTTTTTGATTCGAATGGTCCATGATCATCACCTTTCGAAAAAACCTGGTAAGAACCTGCAGAGAAGTTTTTACCTTTGCTTGTATATTCTCCTTTAAGAACAAAATGTTGCTCGGTTATAATGTGTGAATGCGGGGCCATATAAAAGTTTTTTGGTAATTTTAACAGAACTGTTCTACAACCATTTTCATCTCTTAATATCTTTCTTTTTGTTCCATTGAAATATTCATTTGCCTCTTCCCAATTTAGATCATCAAACAAATTCATTAAATTTTCCATAATATTTCCCTCTATTTATGAATTAATACAAATTTACAACTCATTTATTTAAAGATATTTTATAATTGCTCATTAATTTTGATGTCAATTATTCTTTTTGCTATTAGGATTTTTAAATAATTACGTACTTCATTAATTAACTTATTTTTATCTGAATTTTCAATCTTAATATAATAAATATCAATATGTTCTGTCAATAATAAGTACATCAGAGCGTAACATAATTTTCCTGATGTACTTTTTTATTATATACTCTGTTTGGCTATTATTTATTTATTTGTGCCATTATACCTTCGGCTGCTTTAATCAAAATTGTTTTTGTAGGAGCACTTGTTAATAAAGGATGTGTTCCTATTTGAAAAGATATAAGCTCGTAAACAGTTATTCCTTTTTGTATTGCCAAACTAATAGTGTTTATCATTTCGCCGGCAGATTTTCCACCCCATACTTCGCCTCCTATTATTGAACCATCGCATGGCGATGTATAAAGTTTTACAGTCAATGGCATAGTTTCTTCAAAAGATCCGGGATGAGTATCAAAATCACTGAATTTAGCAGACAAATATTCAATGCTTGCTTCAGCGGCATTACTATCATTAACACCTGCTGCTGCCATTGCTATTCCATTTATTTCTGTTGAAAAAACAGCCAGTGTTCCGGTAAAAGTTTTTCTGATTTTAATACCAAAAAGATTATGCCCAAGTACACGTGCTTCGGCAGTTGCTGTTGACGCCAGCATAACATGGTCCATTCGTCCTGTTAAAAATCCAATAGTTTGAGAACAATCACCTACAGCACAAATATCTTTCTCTTTTGTACGCTCGTAATTATCAACAATTATTGCTCCCGTTTTACTAACTTCCAGTCCTGCTTTTTTTGCTAAATCAGTATTTGGTTTGTAACCAATAGCCATAATTACAGCATCGCACTGAATTTCATCACCATTATCAAGTAAAACAGACGAAACAACACCATTATCCCCATTAACTTTTTCGACACGCACAGATGTTTTAATATTTACATCCGTTCCTGCTAATGCTTCAGTGGCAATCTGACTAAGTTCCTTTGAAAATGCCTTTGAAAAGCAAAATTTTTCACTTTCTATTAATGTGACTTTTTTATCAGGATTAAGAGCGAGTTGTTCAGCAACTTCAGCGCCAATAAAACCTCCACCAATAACTACTATATTCTTTTTTGATTTTAGTTCTTCGTGAATCTGTTTTATATATTCGTAGCTTTTCTTTATATAAAATACATTCTCAAGATCGTGCCCAGGAATAAAATCAGGAACAACAACTTTTGAACCAGTAGCAAAAACAAGCTTTTCATAGCCGAACTCATTTCCTGTTTCAGTTAAAACTGTTTTGTCTTTTATATTTAAATCAGTAATTTTTTCCGTTATAACATCACCACCCAAATCTACAAATGGTTTCGGACCCATAACATTTTTATCAACACCATCAAGTCTATGAAAAACATAGGGAATTCCACAAGGAACCAATCCCTTTTCTTCTTCTTTAAACAACAACATTGATTTTTCAGGATGTTGCTTTTTTGCTGTCACACCTGTTATTATTCCTGCAGGGCCGCCTCCGATTATTATTACATCGTATTTTTTCATCATTAAACTCCTTTTAAGTTTTTATTTTTATATGCTTCGTATGCTTCCTTAACAGACATTTGCCCGGCTCCGATATAAATTTTTATTCCAGCTTTTTCTAAAACTGTAGCTGCATTTCCACCAGGTCCATTTCCTGTAATTAGTATTTCTGGTCCCATCTCAAATAATTTTTGAGAAGTTTTGGGTCCTGCACCATGAGCCTCATTTTCAATTTCCCTGTTATCAAACGATGTAAACTCGTCTTTTTCGTCATTATAAACTAAAATAAATTCAGTTCTTCCAAATCGCGGATCCATTTCGGATTCCCATTCTGTTCCTTTTGCTGTAAATGCTATTTTCATAATTTTTACTTTTTATGATTTATTTTTTAAATTAATGTATTAACTTCTTATGATTTTTATTCATTTGGTAAAAAGCTATTAGCTGTTAGCTTTTGGCTTTTAAAACATTTAATGATTATTATTCATAAACAATCTCCTTTTCTCTTTTTTACCGCGAAGACGCCAAGCCGCAAAGAATATTTCTCTCTATACAAATCACCTAACTACAACCAATATTTTCTCTTTTACAAAATCTCCTTTTATCATTTTTTATTCACCAATTCTTTAATCTTTTCCCAACTGCTAATAATCAAATCTTTCAATTCGCCCTGATCATATTCAACAATAGTTTTACCAAAAGTCATTGCTTTCGTAAAGTTTTCATCATAAGGTAAACTGGCTATATACTCAATAGACTCATCATTAAGAAACTGTATAATGTCCTTTGTTACATCTTTATTTATATCATATTTATTTATAATACAACCGGCTTTTAAATTAAACTTTTTAACCAGCTCATAAACCCGTTTTAAATCGTGCAAACCTGATAATGAAGGTTCTGTAACTAACACAACAAAATTTGCACCTGAAAGTGATGAAACAACAGGACAACCTATTCCGGGAGAACCATCAACGATGATGTAATCTTTATTGTTTTCTTCGGCTAAACATTTAGCCTCATTTTTAACTTTGGCAACAAGTTTTCCTGAATTTTCAGCTCCAATTCCCAGCTTTGCATGTACCAGTGTATTCTCAATTTTAGTTTTAGATACATACCAGTCACCCACATTTTGTTCAGGCATAGTTATAGC
>JAUVLS010000205.1 GCA_030600625.1 Bacteroidales bacterium | reverse complement strand
TATTGATCCCGCTACCAGTAACTCATTTAAAAATATGGTAATGAGCTCCCTGAAAGAATTTACATCACAGCTTGAAATAGAGATGTTCTTTAGAAATTTTTCGGAAGCCATGGCTCAATTGATGCCTGATCAAAAACCTATAAAATTCGAAAGTTTTGAAACTATTAAATATCAGGAAGTTTATGCATCGACAACTGAAAAGGAAATCTTACCAAACTCTGTACAACATAATGTTCCTGCGTGGACAATGTTTGCAATGTTCTTTATTGTTCTTCCTTTAGCAGGAAATATTATAAAAGAGCGTGACGATGGAAGTGCCTTTAGGTTAAAAACAATGCCCGGATCATTTGTTACCGTAATGTTTAGCAAGATTTTTGTTTTCCTTGGAGTATCATTTGTACAATTCATTCTAATGCTTATGGTTGGGGTTTATATAATGCCTGCCCTGGATTTGCCACAACTGGAAATTGGTCCGCATAAAATTGCATTAGTTGTTATGGCATTATCATCAGGTTTAGCTGCAACCGGTTATGGAGTTGCAATCGGAACAATTGCCACAACTCACGAACAAGCTGCTACATTTGGAGCAGTTTCAATTATTATTTTTGCTGCCCTGGGAGGAATATGGGTTCCCGTTTATGTTATGCCTCATACAATAAAAATAATAAGTCAGTTTTCACCTCTGCACTGGGGATTAAATGGCTTTTATGATATTTTCCTTCGCGGCGGGAATTTAATGGTTGTATTGGCAGAAGCCGGCAAACTGTTGATTTTCTTTGTCCTTATGCTTTTAGTAGCTATTGTTTATAATAACTATAATAAAACAAAATAATTATTCAGTACAAAGTTTAAAGTACAAAGTTCTAAGTTTATTAAAAATGGCTGGATTTACAAAATTTGAAGATATAGAAGCATGGAAAAAGGCAAGAGAATTATGCAAATTAATTTTTGATTTAACGAAGAAAGAGAAATTTTCAAAAGATTTTTCATTAAAAGATCAAATAAGAAGATCTTCCGGATCTATTATGGATAATATTGCAGAAGGATTTGAAAGAGGTGGGAAAAAAGAGTTTATTCAGTTTTTATATATTTCTAAATCATCTTCTGCTGAAACCAAATCTCAACTATACAGAGCCTTAGACTATGAATATATCAATCAGAAAGAATTTAAAAACTGTTATGATAAATGTAATGAATGTGCTAAAATAATTGCCGGTTTAATTAATTATTTGAAATCAACTCAAATAAAAGGCCCAAAATATTTATAAAAACTATGTACTTGAAACTAAAAACTAAGTACTATATTAAAACTTTGTTGATAATTTTTTATATAAAAAACTTATAATTAAAACATAGGGCTTAATTTAGCGCCTTACTAAAAATAAAATTGAAATTGGAGAAAAAAAACCTGATACACAGAACCGAAATTGTTGTAAGATTCAGCGAAGTTGATTCAATGGGTATTGTCTGGCATGGAAATTATGCCAAATATTTCGAAGACGGACGCGAAGCGTTCGGTAAAACATTAGGTTTAAGTTACCTTGATGTTTATGCAAACAATCATTTAACACCGCTTGTAAAACTGGATTTCGAATATAAAACTCCACTTGAATATGGAGATACCGCAATAATTGAAACCCGATTTATTGATCACGATGCTTCTAAAATCCATTTTGAATATACCATTTACAACAAAAAAAATAACGAAGTTGCTGCAACTGGTGAAAGTATTCAGGTATTTGTAAATCTTGATCGCGAATTAGTTCTTATTTGTCCGGATTTTTTCATTGAATGGAAAAAGAAAATGGGATTAATAAAATAGTTTAAAGTTCAAAGCCTGCCTGATGCCTGCCTAACGGCAGTCAAGGCAATCAGGATTAAAGTTTTAGAGTTTAGTACTTATAAGTATTTTAGTAATTTCAAACATTTTTTAATTATGAATACAATATACACCATAGCCGATAATATAATGACTCCTTTGGGATTTACTACCAAAGATAATTTTGAAGCTTTAAAACAAGGAAAAACGGGCATTGAACTAATTACCGACCCTAAGATTACTCAAATACCAATGTATGCTTCTATTATCGATTCGGAATGGTTAGATTCTGAATGCTTTTTGCATGTATTCCCTGACGATCATACCCGCCTTGAACAAATGATGATTATTTCAATTGATATAGCTTTAAAGCAAACTAATATTGACACATCAAAAAATGACACTCTCTTCATTTTCTCATCTACGAAAGGAAATATTGATCTGCTTGAAAACAAAAACCACCCTTTTGATAAAGACAGGGTTAATCTTTGGGCAATTTCTGATCAGGTGTGTAAATTCTTTAAATCACCCGTTAAACCTGTTTTTATATCTAATGCCTGTATATCGGGTGTAACAGCAATCATAACCGGTGCTCAATATTTAAAAAACAATAGATATAAAAATGTAATTATTTGTGGAGGTGATATAATATCTGAATTCACTCCATCAGGTTTTCAGTCTTTTAAAGCTATTAGCGAAGCACCATGCAGGCCATTTGACGGAAATCGTGAAGGCATTACCCTTGGCGAAGGTGCAGGGACAATTATACTATCTACAAACGAAAATTTAGTTAAGGAAGCAAATCCTGTAATTTTTCGGGGTGGCGCTAATACAAATGATGCAAATCATATTTCAGGCCCCTCGCGCACAGGTGATGGACTATATTATGCAATCAAAAATGCACTAAAAGAAGCAGGAAAAACAAATAAAAACATTGATTATATATCGGCACATGGCACAGCAACACTTTACAACGATGAAATGGAATCGAAAGCCATAAGTTGGGCTGAATTGGAACATGTTCCTGTTAATAGTTTTAAAGGCTACTGGGGGCATACACTTGGTGCTGCCGGAATTATTGAGACAATTGCAGGAATACATTCTATTAAAGAAAATTGCCTGATAAAAACACTTGGATATTCAGATCATGGAGTAAGTAAACCTATAAATGTTATTAAAGAATTTAAGAAAACAAAAGTGAAAAACTTCCTGAAAACAGCATCGGGGTTTGGAGGCAGTAATGCTGTAGCATACTTTTCTGAATTATATTCTGATTGAAAATGGAAATTTGAAATTTGATTTTTGGATAAGCAAATAAACAATAGAAAGATATCGACTATCAAACAAACGGTACTATCACGAACGGCGAAGCCCTCACCGATAGGTAATTTAATGGGGAATGATAAAATGACAAAATGATTGAATGATAAAATGGTTATGAAAGATTATGACAGAAAAGGAAATATTTATTGAAGCATTAAAAAAAAGAACCAGAAAATAACATTTAATCATTTTCATTAATAATAACAGTAGAACCAAACAAACTTTAAACCTGACTGCCCTGACTGCCGTCAGGCAGGCATCAGGCAGGCTTTGAACATTGAACTATGAACTATATAACAAAATATTGCATTATAAAACCACATGAAGTAATTGTAGATGGTAAAACAGAGTTTTCTGATTCAGAAAAAAATGAATTCGGAGCTTTCATGAAATCAATATACAAGCATTACGAAGTAAAATATCCTAAATATTTTAAAATGGATAATCTTTGTAAAGTTGCTTTCATTGCTTCAGAAATTGTTTTAAAAGGAAATGACCATCTAAAAGAGCTTAATCCAACTAAAATTGGTGTTATTATTCAAAATTCTCACTCTTCAATTGATACGGATATAAAATATAATGAAACCATAAAAGATAAATCAAATTATTTCCCCAGTCCTGCAGTTTTTGTTTATACTTTACCAAATGTAATGATAGGAGAAATCTGTATTCGCAATAAGTTTCAGGGAGAAAATACATGT
>JAUVLS010000107.1 GCA_030600625.1 Bacteroidales bacterium | reverse complement strand
GCCACCCTGTCAAAACCGGGGGTACTGATCCAGGAATATCCATACGCGCTCATATGACTTGCATCGTCTGCAATACAGATCAGAATATTAGGCTTCGGTGGCAATTCCCCGGATTTCTGCCTGTTAGTATTACAAGAAGGAATTAGCAAAATTCCTGATAGTAATAAACCTGTTCTGAAAAACAATAGTGATATTTTCATGATTTATGCCCTTTCTTTTATGATCCTATCCAACCGTTTTTCTGCAAGAATCTTCCCTGTTTCTATTAAAACTCCTATATCTACAGTATAAATTTATGAAATTATTTTGCTTATTCTTAATCTCATCCCGTACTCTCCGGAAAACTGCCATAAAATTACTTTCAGTCCAAGCTACAACTAATTACTTTTGGATGTACTTGTGATTAAACCTTTTCAAAAATTGAGGTATCTTTTTTATCGCATAGAATGGTAAAGAAATAATTGGCAGAGTTTTATTAAAATAAAGCTGTGAAATTCTAACACCTGCAGGCAAACGATATTTATCAAGATAGATGTGCATGCTTCGTAAAGTACCGGTTTTCCCTGCTTTCACTTCAATTGGCAAAGCAGATGAGCAACATGGAATAATATAGTCGATTTCCGCATTACTGTTTCGCGCTTCACGGGCCCAGTAATATAATGAAGGTGCCTGATGGAAATCCCGGTATGCAAGTAGCTCCTGGGCTGTAAACTGTTCGGCAACAGCACCTTCATTTACTTTAATAAAACTCCCATCAGTAGAAATTAGTATTTCACTACTTAAACCACAAATATTTTGCATTAAACCAATATCCAGAAAAGTTGTTTTAAAATGTCTCTCTTTGGCATTAGCTTCAAGAGGTAGTCCTTCACCACTTGTCTGCTTAATCCGATAAACTACGCCTGCTTTTTCCAAAAGTTCCAATGCCTCTTTTAAATCACGAGATTGCATACTGTTATCTACGTGAGAATACTTAAACTTTCTTCCAATCATTTTAGGAACAGCAAAAAAAATCTTTTCAAGATATTTATACTTTACCTTACTAGCGTATTTACCGAAATCGTCACGATAAGTTTGAATAATTATCGTTTGAATTTGAAAACATTTATCAAGATTGGAGGTAGATGTATATTCTGAAACAACTGCAGGCATCCCGCCTATAATAGAATATTTTTTTACAAGGGAGATAAGATGTTGGTGGATAGCAAGAGAGGGAAGATTATCCCAGGCAGAAGTTTCAATGATTTTTCTGATTCTGTTTTCTCCTACAGCTATGATTTCCCAACCTGCCTGGCGCCGCGCACCAGAAGAGGATACCTGTGTTCTTCATTTTTCCATTTTCTTAATGTTTCCTCAATATCTCTTTTCATATGATAATAATTGATTTTCAATGGTCATATGTAGCTCACAAGACAAATATAAATAAATTATGCTTAAAATACAAGGCTATTATCTGCAATTATTGCTTAAAATACAAGGTTGTTTTCTGCAACTAAGTATAAATGCTTTACTCTACCTTTATCACCAATAAAACATTTACTTAGCACCAACTTATATCTCAATCAGGTTGCCAAATTCCCGTTGTTGCGTTTTCTCGCGCCCACATCACACGGTTCATTTCCGCATCAATATTTTCAAATCAAGTATTCTCCTAAGTTCAGAAACCATATACAATGGCAAAGACAAAAGTGTCCAGGAAAGTTCTGCATTTTTATTTGGTACGTTAATCCTTGTTTTAAAGCTTCCAATAGTGGGAAGATCCATATTAAACCTGATACCATTCTTAAGCTTCTTTTCGTATAAATAAACTTGCATGGATTTTAATGTTCCTGTTTTTCCTGCTTTCACTTCAATAGGGTATATTTTGTTTTTATGTTGATAAATAAAATCTATTTCTGCATTGGAATTTTTTTCTTCCCTTGACCAGTAGAATAATTCAGGGCTTAAATATGCTTGATAAATTGTCAATAATTCCTGAGCGATATATTGTTCTGCAAGCATTCCTTCATTGGCAGTAATCAAATTTTCCAACTCTGTGAGGTCTATTTGATTAAATTGATTGACAAAACCAATATCTATGAACATAGTTTTATACACACCTTCTTTTGCATGTTCTGTAAGAGGAACTTTCCTTGCATTACTGTGTTTTACAGTATGTATGATTCGACTTAGTTCCAGTTTTTTAATCGACTCCTTTAGAAATGTTGACCTTATTTCCCTGTCAATGTTACTGTATTTGATTTTCCTGCCAGGATATCGACCACAATACTTTAAAACTATTTGTAAGTACTCCTGCTGCCTGCGAGTTCCATATTTTGCAAAATCGTATTGAATTGAAGTCAGGATATTGTTGTGTATTCTTTGAATTTCAGATAGCTTGTCATTTTCTGCATAAGTTTTTACTACTGCAGGCATTCCTCCAATAAAGAAGTAAAACCGAAGGTATTGAGAGATTTGATTATGAATAACTTCACTGAATGGTTTTGTAAAATTAAATTCTTCGATATATGATACAAGTTTTTCTTGATTTATCGCCATTAAGAACTCTTTAAAGTTCATGGGATACATATGTAAAAATTCTACACGCCCGACAGGCATTGGCGATTTCATTTCATTTAATGTATGGTCAAGTAAAGATCCTGCACAAATTACATGGAGTTCAGGAATGAGTTCCTTAAAGTACCGTAATGATTGTATAGCTTCAGGACAGGTTTGTATTTCATCAATAAAAAACAGGGTGCTTCCGTAGCTTACATCTTCATTCAATAGAATTGAAAGCTCAATTAGAATCCGCTTCACATCATTATCAAAGAACAATTTCTTAAGTTCCGGTTTCTCTTCCAGGTTAACTTTAAGACAATTTTTGAAATCTGTTTTGGCAAATTCCTCAATGATATAGGTTTTGCCAACCTGTCTGGCTCCTCTAAGGATTAATGGATTCCTGTCTTTACGATATTTCCATTCCTTTAAATATTGTGTTATCTCTCTTTTCATGCTAAGATACAATAGTGTTATTACATATTTAATACAAATATACAATAGTGTTTTATTTTTGCAAATTATTTCGACTATTTTATTTATTTACACTACTGTCCAACTAAAATAATTTAAGAAAATGGTACTCCCCTGGGCCCAACCGGACATATGAAAAGTATGCAAATGTTTATAAAAAAATAATTAGCAGATTTTTATTGAAATAAAGCTGTGAAATTCTAACACCTGCAGGCAAAGGAAAAATTACCTTGAAAAAATTACTGAATATATAGTCACACAACTTGTTAAAGTGCTTTTCGGGTAGCGCCGTGTTTGAATTTACCGGTATAAAGAATTTACCGGCCAAAAAAAAGAGTTTTCTTTCTTATTTGCAAATATGAAACTATCTCCACATATATTGGTTACCTGAAAGATACTTTTATCTTTCATCGGGCAGAAAGGTATAATCTACGTGGAAAACAAACTCTTGGAGGAGAGTGTAAATATTATTTGAACGATTTGGCATTTAAAAATTTCCTGTTCGGATTTTACCCTTCTGATATTGGTTACAACCTCGAAAATTATGTTTTTACACAACTGAAGCGCATGGGATATAAAGTATTTGTCGTTTCGCTTGATGACTTTGAGTTTTCAAATTACGAAGGGATAAAACATTTGCATCCGTGGGAATTAAGGTAATACATTAAAACAAAGTATCAGTATTCTCATGTCGGCAGTTCGTGAATTACACCTGTTTTGATCAAATATACCTTTTAAAAATTCTTAATCGCTATTCAATTTAAAGTTAATCAAAAATTGTTTAAATAATGCATCTACATCCATTCCTGGAATACCTAATTGTTTAAACATCAGTTTATCAGGAAGGTCATCTTTAACTATATCAGCAAAGCTTTGCATATCTGCTTTTATTGAGTCGGGTAATTCAAACACATCTTCTGAAGTAAGCATAGTAGCCATCCTAAACACATCTGTTTTATGCTTTCTAATGTTTTTAGAATCAACTTCTTTACCTTGTGATTTCTGTTCGGTCATATCTAAAAAAGCCTTGGCTTTTAGGCATATTAAAGCTTCTGTATTTGCAATATTTAAATCATCTTCTACTTTGCTATGCTTAATGGTATATTTATAATATTCATCATCAAGCAAAATGGCTGAAAGACTTGAAGTATCATCATCTACTGGAATAGGCGTTAATTTAGATTCTTCTTCTATATCAATAATATCAGGAGTCCTTGAAAAAAGCTCAACCTGCTTTGGGAATTCCTTATTCTCCGGATTCAAGAAACGATAATATTTTCCCTGATCTTCACTTTTTTCTTTGCGTTCATAGTTTGCTTCCTTTATAAATGCCCAAAATTGTTTTACAAATTCTGGTTTTAAAGCTTCCACAATAAGAATCATATCAATATCCTTGGTGGCCCTTGGTGTAAAACCTGCATCATTTAAAATAATATCACATGCTGTGCCACCAATTATGATATAACTACCGGTAAAGTCTTTAAAATATTCTTTAAACCTATCTATTCCAATTACCATATATTTTCAATTATTTGTTCTAATGCTATTTCAATTCTTTCATCCTGATTATCTCTAAAACATAAATATAGAGACAGTGGATCAACAAATCCACCTTTAGTTAGTAAGCCTGGATCATACAACCATTCTTCAATGAAGATATTTCCTTCATAACTATTGATCTTCTTTAAATTTGCACCTTCAATAAATTTCACGTACCCAGGTCTAACAGCATAATATTCCAAAGCTTCATCGTTTAGATCACTATAATGTGCAAGTGCATTTATATTTGTTTTATAAACATTCTCGCCACCTACCCAACCAGTATAATAGTTACTTTTTTTGACAGGACTCATCATCATAGATTCTGTTTCATTCCATAACTCTCGATTATTTTTCTCAAAGCGCAAATATTTTTCTTTAGTACCTTCTAACTTGCAAATCCCTGCATTGTGAAGAAAATAAGCTACCCGTGTGATCGTCATCGGATTATAATACAACTTCTCAGAAATACCTTTTAAATTTATTCCTTCCAAAGATTCAACCTGAATATGGTAAAGTAAAAGACACTGAGCTGCAGGTTGCATCGTTGTTGGCATTTCACTTTTTGCAGTAGCATATTCTTTAAAGTCTATTAGCAAATGTGGAATATACATTTGCTTCCCAGGGATTATAAATGGAACTTTCTTTTCAACTAATCTCAGCCGATTATATGCTTCAATAGGTTCAATTATAGCAATCACAATAGTATTAAAAGCTTCTTGAGCAAGATCAAGATGCTTTCTAAGCTTATCTGCTGTAAATTCATCTTGAACAAGCATTAAAATTACATCTCTATCAAATAAAGTTGCCTTTTTAAACTTATAGGTATTAACCATAAAAAATGGTAGTCCTTTTAATTTATTAGGGCTTACATCTTTCAATTCAATACTTACACCTAAAGTTTCTAATATATACTCCTTAATATTATTCATAATTAACTGTATATAAAAACAATATCATATTTTTTGCACAATATCATTACTTATGATATCATGCAAATATAATGATATTATACTGAATTTCAAATAGGAACAAATATTATTAGGATTTAACAATCAAATACAGCATCGCATTTAAACAAATCGTGCTCATTATCGCTTAAGTATCCAAGTTGATTTGTAACCAATTTTGTATTACCAATCGAAAAAACATCTATATTTTGATGATGGTGTGATTCGGGTAGGGCTG
>JAUVLS010000284.1 GCA_030600625.1 Bacteroidales bacterium | reverse complement strand
GAGGATGATCCAATTTATGGTAAAATTATTCAGCATATTCTGGAAAATTTAGATCATGATATAAAACTTTTAAGATCTAATAATGGCTTCGATGCTTTAAAAATTGTAGAGAAAGAACTACCTGATTTGATACTTACCGATTGGGATATGCCCAAAATGTCAGGAATTGAATTTTGTAAAAAAATCCAGACAAATAAAGAATTAGAATATATTCCTGTTATAATGTGTACCGGAATTAATACTTCGTCAGAAAATTTACAAACAGCATTTGAGTCCGGAGTAGTTGATTTTATTCGTAAACCCATAGATAAAATGGAGTTAATGTCAAGGGTAAATTCCATGCTTAAATTATCGGAATCCTATCAGACTATAAAAAAACAAAAGGAAGAAATTGAAGCTGAAAAAGAAAAATCGGATAAATTATTGTTAAATATTCTACCTCAAAAAATTGCCAGTGATTTAAAAGAATTTGGAAAAACAGAGCCTGAACTGTTTAAAGAAGTAACTGTTTTTTACAGCGACATTGTAGATTTTACAGCAAAGACATTAAAAATACCGTCAAATATATTATTGAATGAGTTAAACGATATTATTAAGGGTTTTGATGCCATTATAGATAAACATCATTGCGAAAAAATAAAAACTGTTGGTGATGCTTACGTTGCTGTTTGTGGATTGCCGATTCCGGATCCTAAACATGCTGAAAATATTATAAATGCTGCTATAGATGCTATGGCTTTTTTAGTAGATAGAAATGAAAGGAGTAAATATAAATGGCAGATTCGTTTAGGAATAGATACAGGTGAGGTTGTTGGGGGAATTATCGGAACAAAAAAATACATTTATGATGTTTTTGGTGATCCTGTGAACACTGCTTCCAGACTTGAGCAGAATTCAAAAACAATGCGTATTCATGTATCTGATACAACATATAAACTGGTTAAAGATAAATTCGAATTTGAAGAACAAGCTCCCCTCGAAGTAAAAGGTAAAGGTATAATGAAAATGTATTTTGTAAAGTAAGTAAAAGTGATAGTCATTGCGAGTGAAACGAAGCAATCTCTCAAGTTAAAAGATTGCTTCAGGCGTAAACTTCTTCGCAATGACTATCTTTTTTTGTTGTCATTGCGAACAAAGTGAAGCAATCTTTAATTTTTGATATTATTAAAAAGAACGGGAGTACAATGTTTAAGCAAACGGGAGGTTATGTTTATATCTTAACTAACAAGAACAACACTGTTCTTTATACCGGAGTAACCAATAATTTGAAAAAAAGATTCGAAGAACACATCCTCAAAATAAATCCAAAATCATTTACATCAAGATATAATGTTAACAAACTGGTATATTATGAATCGTTCTTTTTAATTGGTGATGCTATTGCTCGTGAAAAACAAATTAAAGCTGGTTCAAGAAAGAAAAAGGAATTCTTGATAAATAGTGTGAATTCAGGGTGGATAGATTTGTCTAAAGAACTGGAATAAAAGATGCGTAGTCATTGCGAATAAAGTGAAGTAATTTGGCTATGTTTCTTGAGATTGCTTTGCTTCGCTCGCAATGACTCTTTTTTGTTTATGTAGTGCTAAACTATTATTCCCAAAAAACAATAAAGGTATAAACTGGCAGAAACTAATGTGTCTGTTACTACTAATGTTTTTAGCCTGAATATTTTGTTATGATGTAAAAAAGAAACGATAAACCTCATAAAAAACTGAATCAGGAAAAATAAAAATATCTTAATTCCATATTTATTATAAGATTTTGCGCTTTTGAATTTAAAACGAACAATTTCTGAAAAACTTCTCGATAATCCGGTACTTTCACATGGCTGTCCGGTTAAAATTTCGCAGGTTGATTTTATTGGGTGATTATCTTTTTCGGCAGAAAAAATACCGGAATAAATAAAAATCAATATAATTATTCCGGCAAAACATAAGTTTATAATATGGTATGGCTCTTTATAAAATGAGCCAAACTTATTTTTCATCCTCATCGTCTTCGTCCAGTTCTTCTGCGACTTTTTCAACTTCTTCTGAAAATTCTTTTACTGCTTCGCCGGCTGCTTTAGCAGCTTCTTCTATTGATTCTTCGGTTATTTCTTCAATCTCGCCTTCAAGTTCTTCCATGGCTTCTTCCAAATCTTTTAATTCGTCTTCGTTTAACTCTTCTTCCACAGCTTTTTTGAATTCTTTTCCGAATTGTTCAAGTTTAGATGGAGTATTTTTAAAAATGTAAAATTGCCATCCGGCTATTGCAGTTCCTACAATTGATATTATTAAAGCTGCGGTAATTAAACCTTTTTTGGCATTAACTTTGGAAGCTTGAGAAAAGCCTATTGCACTTAAAATAATTGCAATTACTCCCGGTATAAGAGCATACATACCCAAACAAGGGATAAACGAAATGATTAAAGCTATTATACCTAAAACCAGACCTGCTATACCCAATCCCTGGCTCGCATTTGATGTTTTGTTTTCTTCCATGATTTTTGAGTTTATAAGTTAAATTTATCAAATATATGAAAATGACGTGTTTTCTGCAAAACTTGCTGCATACTTAAATTGATTTTAAAGTTTTATTTTTTCAAATTTACATGCAATATATTAGAGGTTATCTTAAAACTATTTTACTTGTAAAGTGTTTATAAGATTAAATATATACCGACCTAAAGGTCAATCTCTGGTATTCGTAGCAAATTGTTAACTTAGCATCTTAATTAGAAAAAAGGTGCATAAATTTACAGAACAACTAAGCGAACATATAAAATTTACCTACTCAAGCTTTGACAGAGTAGTGT
>JAUVLS010000289.1 GCA_030600625.1 Bacteroidales bacterium | reverse complement strand
ATTCAGATTGTTTATAAACAGGAAAAGTAACAAAGAAGGTAGTTCCTGTATTAATTTCGGTTTCGTACCATATTTCACCATCCGCAGTCTCGATAATATTTTTTACGATAGACAAACCAAGTCCCATACCGCTTGATTTGGTCGTAAAGTTTGGAATAAATAATTTATCTTTTAAATCATCAGGGATTCCATTTCCGTTATCGCTAATACTAATTTTAACATATTCTTTTATAATCTCAACCCGAATCTTTATTAAAGCATCTCGCCCTTTTGGTACTGCTTGTATCCCGTTCTTTATTAAATTACTAAACACTATAAGTAATTGTTCTTTGTCGGCATATACATATAATTCTTCAATTTTACGGAAATCTGTATCGAATTTAACATTTTCGGTGCTCTCGAATAAATTGATAGTATCTGTTAATTTAGCAATAATGTTAACTTCTTCGGCTCTTGCACGTGGCATCTTGGCAAAATTAGAAAATTCAGTAGCTATGTTTGATAAATTATTAATCTGGCTTATTAAAGAATTAGAGAATTTTTCTAAACGCTTATCGAAATCAGGAATCTCGTCTTTCCATGCTTTTTGTAAATATTGCACAGAAAGTTTCATAGGTGTAAGAGGATTTTTAATTTCATGTGCAATTTGCTTAGCCATCTCACGCCAGGCCGATTCACGTTCCGATTTGGCCAGCTTCTCTGCGTTTTCGGTGAGTTCGCTAACCATTCTATTGTATTCATTAATCAAACTTCCTATTTCATCGTGACTTGTATAAGCAATTGGTTCATTTTTCTTTCCCAGGTCAATTGCTCTGAATCGTTCCTGAATCAATTGTAATGGTTTAGTAATATTATTTGAAATAAAAATGGCTACGATAACAGAAAGAAGTATTAAGAAGAAATAAATATTAACAACCGCAACAACGATGGTGTAAATTTCTTTTCTTAGCGCACTTTGCTTTGTAAAATAAGGCAGGTTAAGATATGCTAAAAGTTTATTATCGTCATTTGTAAAAGGAACATAAGCCGAATAATAACTTAATTCTCCTATCGATTCTTTATGAATATATTTACCGCTTTTATTAATAACCATTTGCCGATAAGCATCAATATTCATCTTATTTCCCATTAACCCTTTTTCAAAGATCTGTGATCTGGATGATGCCAAAAGATTCCCGTTTACATCATACAAATTGATATCAATATAAAAAACATTCGAAAACTTTGTTAACAAGTAAGTTAGATAATCATAATAATCTTCATTTAATTCAAACTCACCTCCCAGTTTATGTTCCATCTCAACCAGTACCGATTGGATTTTTTCCCCAATACCCTCGTAAAGATTTCTTTCGAACTGATTGATATTATAATATATAGTTCCGAATCCGACAATAATCAACGAAAGCAACAACACACTAATCATCGAAAATTTTATTTTATTCTTAAAATCATAATTAAATCCTTTAATATTATCGGGGAAACGTAATACAAATAATACCAGAGTATAAAGAATATAATAGAACACGAATATATAAGAAAAGGAAGCCAGTATGTCTATAAACCGGAGTTTTGTATTACTGATAACAATACTTGTAGAATCATCAATTTTATATATTAAATGTTCAAAATTCAGGTCACTGGTAAAATAAAATTCATCATCGGATTGCCAGTAATCAGGAAAAGTAAGTTGATACGAAAAATCTCCCGAGCGAGTCATTAGATTTCCATCTTTATATTTTGAATAAGAATAATCGCTCAAAATGGTAGATCCGGTCATCCTGCTATCAAGCAATAACTCGGGATACCCAAGCTCCTGACTAACTAATTTTGAATCGATATAAATAAATAATGAAACTTCATTATTCCAATCTGGTTTTTCATAAATAAATTGTCCAAGATATCTGATTGGCCCACCAAGATTATCAAGAAAATAAAACCTGCTATTTTGTAATTGTGTTCCATCGGTACTGAACAAGTTATCAAAAAACGTATAACAAGGAACAATTTCTATTCTATTTTCCAAATCAAGCGTTAAATCATCATTTGAGTTACATACGGATATATCCAAATCGTATTTTCTAAAATATCCACTAAAATATGTTATTTTTAAGTGTTCAAGAATTACTCCTTCGTTTTGAAAACGCCAGGTTAAAAGGTCTCTTATAACCGTATCCCGTTCTATTTCCTCTTCAATTCCTTCTAATAACATTTCGGCAATTTGATCATGTTCATTTGCAAGATTTAATGCCAAAACTTTTCGAGTCTCCTGATCTTTTTGTTCACTGGTTACAGTTATAAAAACAACAGTATATAAAGCAAAAATCAGTAAGACAATTATTATAATCGGATAGTTATACGTTTTTTTATAAAGTTGTATATACGACATATACAATATTAATATGCCATAAAAAACAATCGAGAAGATTTTAAAGTGTCCGGAAAATAAATTTATAAGTAAAGCCAGAACAATTAATAAAGGAATAAATAGAATAATAAAATTTTTAATACTCACATCTTCTCTTACAATCTTTAAAATGCGATCAACAAATAAAAACAACGAAGCCAAAAGAAGAATAATAATAATAAACCCGACAAGGCTATATATTGATAAATCAAAAAACTGGTATACATCAAAGGAAATACTTGAATGTAAAATTAAACTCTCGAAGAAATAATGAATGCCAACAAAAAGAACAAAAGAAAATGCAATCAATACTGCTACAACAAGATATTTAAAAATATTCTTCCGTGGTAACGCTATCTTAAACTGTGAATAA
>JAUVLS010000188.1 GCA_030600625.1 Bacteroidales bacterium | reverse complement strand
ATATTTTTATCTTTAAATAAAAAAGACATTACATTTCCGCATTGACATTAATTGAGTACCTTTGCATCAGGTTATTTTTCGATTTGTCGAAATTTAATTTAGAATATCCTCGGGTGTGGTTGCCTGGGGATATTTGTTTTTTAAGACTTATCTTTATGCAATTTTTAGAGGCAACCTTAAATAAATGATTATGTTATTATTCTCAGAAACTATAATTGACCAGCTTGTTGTTCATAAAGTCGGAAGTAAATACAAGGAAGAAAATATTCGTTTTTCGAAAGATATTTTAAAAACTGATGATGATATAAAGGAGTTATTAGCCAAATATTTTCTTACTCCTTTTAAATCAAATGAATACTTTAACTTTTATCACGAGTCAGATTTAAATTTGAACGAAGTTTATCATTATATATCGCAAATATTTGATGATCCGGATAAATTACTTGATCAATCGGTAAGCCTGGCTAAACATCTTTACGAGAACTCAACGCATCCAAATATTAGTGGAGGAGAGTTTTATACAGTTTATTTTCAGGATATCGAATTTAATAACGAACCCGTTGATGCTATAGGTCTGTTTAAATCTGAAACACGCGAAACATTTTTAAAAGTTTATCCGAAAGATGATAATTATACTATAGAAAGTGAACAGGGAATCGACATTAAAAAACTTGATAAAGGATGTTTAATTCTGAATATTGAAAAAGAAAATGGTTTTGTTGTTACATCGGTTGATAAATTGAGTAAAGGAGAAGATGCAAGGTATTGGATAGATGATTTTCTGAAAATAAAACAACGTGAAGATGAATATTATCACACCGAAAATGTGATGAAAATGTATAAGAATTTTGTTGTTAAGGAATTACCCGATGAATACGATATTCCCAGAGCTGATCAGGTTGATATGATTAATAAATCGAAAAAGTTTTTTAAAGAAGCAGACAATTTCGAAATGGAAGATTTTGCCGAAAAGGTTATTGAAGATAAAGATCTTATCGACAGTTTTAATAGTTATAAAAAAGTTTACGAATCGGAAAATGAAATACAAATTTCAAACGAATTTGATATCTCACTTAGTGCTGTAAAAAAACAATCGCGTGTAATGAAAAGTGTTATAAAGCTCGATAAAAACTTTCATATTTACGTACATGGTAACCGCGAATATATTGTAAAAGGTTTTGATGAAAAAACAGGGATGCAATATTACCAGGTATTTTTTAAAGAAGAAAAGTAATGAACGGAAATAATAGATCGAATATTAAACAGGGGATGCAAGTGGCTATTGTTCTTAAGAAAGATCAAAGAACCGGAAAGTTAACCGAAGGTGTAGTTCAGGATGTTCTTACCAAATCGGCAACTCATCCACACGGAATAAAAGTTAGATTAACAACGGGTGAAATTGGACGGGTAAAAAAGATTTTAGAATCATAGATGGTACTAAATATTTAAGAAAGAATAATTAAATTTAAGTTGTTTTATATTTACAATAAACTTAAAAGTTATAGTACAATGAAAAAAGCAGTAAAAATCTCAGTAATAATAATTGGAATTATTTTGATTCCTGTTATTGGTGTAATCAGCTATTTCTATGTAGCATTTAACAACTTTTCTCTTGAAGATGAATATCAGGTGAATGAAAACAATCTTACTTATTTTAATGAATCTTATAACGAAGCTCGTTACGATTTTAAGTTAAAATCAAATGAATTATCATTAAAATATCCCGGTACAAAAACGTTCGAATTACCAGTAATGAGTAATAAGAATACCAATTTGACTATTGATTTCTGCTTTATTCCGGGTTCAAAAAATACAGATAAAATAATTATTCTTAGTTCAGGGGTTCACGGTCTGGAAGGTTATGTTGGTAGTGCTGTGCAACTTTTTTTTATGGATAATTACATTAATGATGAGTTCCTGGAAAATACAGGTATTTTTCTTATTCACAGTGTAAACCCTTATGGTTTTAAATACACAAGGAGAGTTACAGAAAACAATGTTGATTTAAATCGTAATAGTGGTATTGACAAGAAATTATACGAAACAAAAAATGAAGGTTATCCAAAAGTTTATCATTTAATAAACCCAAAAGAAAAAGCTAATCCCGGAAGTATTGCTAACCGTTTTTTCTTTGTAAAAGCTATTAAAAATATTGTTAAAGAATCAATGCCAGTACTAAGGCAGGCTGTTCTACAGGGTCAATATGAGTTTCCCGAAGGAATGTATTATGGTGGCAAGGATTCTGAACCACAAATTAAAGACCTTATACAAATTATTGATACCATATGTGACCCTTACCAAACGGTATTTGCCATAGATTTACATACTGCATATGGAGAACGGGGTAAGTTACATTTATTTCCAAATCCGGTAGAAGAATCTGTTAAAAAACGGATGGAAATAATTTTTGAAGGTTTTCAAATTGACTGGGGCGATTCAGATGATTTTTATACTTATTCTGGAGACTTTGCCGGTTACATTGGAAAAATCAATAATGATAAAATTTTTATCCCGATGCTTTTTGAATATGGAACTATGGATAGTCAGACTACATTAGGTTCATTAAAATCAATACATATCATGATATTGGAAAATCAGGGCGAGCAGTATGGATTTGAATCTGAAGAGGATATAAAAAAAGTAAAAAATGATTTTATGGAGATGTATTATCCCTCATCGGATGCATGGAAAAGCCATATTATTGATGAAACCAAAATCATATTTGACAAATCCCTGAAGCGATTTAGTGAGTTGGAATTGAAGTAGGATTTAAAAAAGAATCTTGAATGAATACAGAAAATAATTTATCAGCCAAAGATTTTATCCAAAAAGTTTTTGTTGAGGAAACCGGACGACTTGTCGCTGTAGGATTTTATCATTTTGCATTTGTCATTATGGCTCAGGGACTGGAAACTCTGGGTAGTTTTCTCGATTCAAAACCTTTAAAAGCGCGTGAACAATCAAAACTTCGTTTTTCGCATGCGATTAATCGATTAATGCCGAGACAATACGCTGCATTGAATAATAATCATGTATTATACGATCAATTAAGAGCAAGCCTGGCTCATACCTTTACTGCAAGCAGGCAAACATATTTAACATCGAGATCTAATACTGATTATGGAAAAAAACATCTTCATAAAATTGATGAAAAATTAATTTTAGTTGTCGAAGATTTTTATGCGGATTTTAAAAAAGCATGTGAGCGACTTTTGGATGGAATGGATAAAGGAATTATATCAGAAAAAAAGATTCACTCTGATTTTTATTATACTTTTTAAAGAGCTTGTCAATAATTAATTATATTGCAGGTAATGTGAATTTAAATTATTCCCTGTTATGAAAATCAGAAAAAAAGGGTACTGGTTGTTATTTATACTTACGCTTGTATTTACACTTGCGGCATTGTCGACTGTTGTACCCTCAGAAAGTGCAAGTAAACTATGTATAATTGGCTATAACGCACATTGTACATATACTCCAATTAGTACAATTATTTGTATAATTCCGGCCGGTGTAACATGTTTTATTCGTAAACGATTTTTTGTGTCGTATAAATAAATTACTATAATTCCTTGAGTTCAAAAGGAATTTCAAGGATGGATTGATATTCTAAGCCCTTTTCTTCAATTAATTTATCTCCGTGTTCGAAATACCAGCTTATTTTAATTTCAGAACCTGCTTTGGCAATTTTCTGAAATTCGAAGAATAATTCATAAAACATCTTTGCTGACGAAGAATTAAAATATTCAAGTTTACAAATCAAATGTGTTGATTTATTGGGTGATTTTAAATAATCAGAAACCCACTCAAAAATTGGAGTAAAGAATTTAGTAGTATCTTCCGGTAAAGAATCTCCGGTTATTTCAAACTGGTTATTTTCTTTGTCAAATATAATTTCAGGAGTATCTCGGGTTCCTTTAATTTCAAGTTTTGATAGCATCGATAAAAATTTATGCAATTACATTAAACGATAAAAATGATTTTTTATCATCAATTTTTTGGATGGAATAATTTATTGGGGAAAT
>JAUVLS010000092.1 GCA_030600625.1 Bacteroidales bacterium | reverse complement strand
GATTCAAAAGAAGGGAAAATGATAAACTCAGGTTTTATTAATGATCTTGATGTTAATGAAGCAATTGAGGAAACTATTAAATATATCGAGAAAAAAGGGATTGGTTATCGAAAAATAAATTTCAGGTTACGTGATGCTATTTTTAGCCGTCAAAGATACTGGGGAGAACCATTTCCTATTTATTTTAAAGAAGGGATTCCTTACCCTGTTAAAAAAGAAAATTTGCCATTGGAATTGCCTGAGGTTGATGCGTATTTACCAACAGAAAAAGGAGATCCTCCATTGGGTAGGGCTAAAAACTGGCAAACAGAGGAAGGCTTTCATTTTGAGTTAAGCACAATGCCTGGTTTTGCAGGATCATCTGCATATTATTTACGTTATATGGACCCAAAAAATAATGATGCTTTGGTTTCTAAAGAAGCTAATGAATACTGGCAGGATGTAGATTTATATATTGGTGGTACCGAACATGCTACAGGTCATTTAATTTATTCTCGTTTTTGGAATAAATTTTTATTTGATATTGGCTGGGTTTGTAAGGATGAACCTTTTAAAAAGTTAATTAATCAGGGAATGATCCAGGGAAGATCAAATTTTGTATATAGGGTTGGGAGTTTGGCAAGTATGGGTGAAAATGAAAATATTAAGAAAGAGATATTAGTTTCTAAAGATATTGTAGATGTTGTAATTAAGCATCTTTCCAAGCCTCAATCATTGTCTAATGAAGAAAGGAATTTGCATTCATATTTTATTGATGAAGTAAAAAGGTATGAAAACGAATTGAAATTGACTATTAATTTTAATCGATTTGTACCTTTACATGTTGATATTAATTGCGTGCAAAATGATGTGTTGAATATTACTGAAGCAATAAACTGGAGCAAGGGATTAAGTGATGCTATATTTATTAAAAATAAATCGAATCAATATATTTGTGGTTATGCCGCTGAGAAGATGTCAAAATCATTATACAATGTTGTAAATCCGGATGATATAATTGAGCAATATGGAGCTGACACATTACGTATGTACGAAATGTTTTTAGGTCCCTTAGAAATGTCAAAACCTTGGGATACAAATGGAATTGATGGTGTACATAAATTTTTACGTAAATTCTGGAGATTATTTCATGATGGAAACAATAACTTTAATATATCAGATGAAAACCCAACCGATGATGAATTAAAGGTTTTGCATAAAACTATTAAAAAGATTCAGGAAGATATTGAACGTTTTTCGTTTAATACATCCGTGAGTGCATTTATGATTTGTGTAAATGAATTAAACGATCTTAAATGTAATAAACGCCAGATTCTGGAGCCTTTGATTATTTTATTATCGCCATTTGCACCTCATATTACTGAGGAATTGTGGCAGAAGTGTGGCAATTTAGAAAGTATTTCTTATGCAGAATTCCCTGTATACGAAGAAAAATATTTAGTGGAGAGTACATTTGAATATCCCGTTTCTTTTAATGGGAAAATGCGATTTAAAATTACATTGCCAATGAATATAGGAGCAAAGGATGCGGAAAAACAAGTGTTAGAGCATGAGTTGACTCAGAAATGGCTTGAAGGTAAAACTCCACGGAAAGTTATTTTTGTTCCGAAAAAGATTATTAATATTGTGATATAATTATATCAATTGGCAAAATGAATAAATTTTTCAAAGATTTTAAGGCCTATTCGGTAATAACCTTAGGTCTTTTTATTAATGCTATAGGTTGGACTGCTTTTTTAATTCCAGCGGAAATTACAGGCGGAGGAATAACAGGTGTTGCAACGGTAATATTTTATGCCACAAAAATTCCGGTTTGGATTCCATATCTTATTATAAATAGTATTCTTATTTTAATAAGTATAAAAATTCTTGGAAAAAGCTTTGGAATTAAAACCATTTTTGCAACAGCTACTTTATCGCTTTTCTTTTATATTTTACAAGGTATAATTGTCGAACCTATTGTAAGCGAAAATTTCATGTCGTCAGTTATTGGAGGTATACTGGCAGGTGTGGGTGTTGGTATTGTATTTAGTCAGGGTGGTAGTACAGGGGGTACAGATATTATTGCAATGATAATTAACAAGTATCGAAATATAAGCCCCGGGAAGGTAATCCTTTATGCCGATGTCATTATTATTTCTTCATCATTTTTGATTTTTAAATCGATTGAAAAAATAGTTTATGGTTATGTAACTATGGCTGTTACGGCATATGCTATTGATTTGATATTAACTGGTGCTAAAAGAACAGTACAATTATTTATTTTCTCAAAAATGCATGAAGAAATTGCCGAAAAAATAACTTCAGATATACATAGGGGAATAACCTTAATTGATGGCACTGGTTGGTATTCTAAACAGGAATCGAAAATATTAATGGTTCTGGTTAAAAAACAAGAATCGAATAATTTATTAAGAATTATTAAGGATATTGACCCTGATGCTTTTATCTCGGTTAATAGTGTTATGGGGGTTTACGGAAAGGGTTTTGATCGAATAAAAGCGTAAATATTTGATTATTAGGATTTAATTTTTTACTTTGGCTGCAAATATCTAGTAATATGCAAATTAAGAAAATTTCAATAGCAAGTTTTGTAATACTGATTTTAATTTTTGTTAGTTTATTTAAATCTACGGAAAGTAGTATTCTTACCAGGAACATGAATATATATGCTGTTGGAATCGATCAAAACATAATATACTACGATATTAAAAAAGAATATGAGATTACAATAGATTCTTTTAAGATTGTTCAAAATAGAATTCGAAGAAATTATAATCTTGCGAGATTACTTACTGAGGCAGGCCTGGAATATACAAAAGTTGAAAAAGCTACAAGGCATTCAGCTGAGGTATTCGATATTCGAAGGATTAAAGCAGGAAATTATTACAGGTTATATTATACCAAGGATAGTTCTAATACACTCAAATATTTTGTTTATAAACATAGTCCTACAGAATATCTTAAAATATCACTTGGAAGTGAGCCACATGCAATTAAGGGAGAAAAAGAAATAGTTAATGTGAAAAAATCTTGCTCCGGAACAATTTCTTCATCCTTATGGGCTACCATGATCGAAAATAATATTGATCCTATGATGGCAATCAGGTTGTCCGAAATTTATGCATGGACTGTTGATTTCTTTGGATTAGAAAAAGGTGATCAATTTAAAGTTGTATACGATAAACAGTTTGTTGATAGTATACCAATAGGGATAGGCGAAATCTATACTACAAGTTTTACACATCGAGGTGAAGAACTATTGGCCTATGAATTTGAGCAAAATGGAGTTAAAAGCTTTTTTGATGAAAAAGGAAAAAGCTTAAGACGACAATTTTTAAAAGCTCCGTTAAGATTTTCAAGAATAAGCTCAGGATACTCGAATAGTCGTTTTCACCCTATTTTAAAAATTCGTCGTCCACATCGTGGAGTTGATTATGCAGCCCCTAAAGGAACTCCAATTTATAGCATTGGAGACGGAAAAATTATAAGAAAAGGATATACTAAATCAGCGGGCTATTACATAAAAGTGCGACATAATAGTGTTTATACTTCGGGTTATAATCATTTATCTAAGTATCCAAAAGGAATAAAGGTTGGTCAACGAGTATCACAAGGACAAATTGTTGGCTATGTTGGAAGTACCGGATATGCTACAGGGCCTCATCTTGATTTTAGAGTATGGAAAAATGGACAGCCTGTTAATCCATTGAAAATTAAGGCTCCTCCGGTTGAACCAATTGCAGAAGAAAATCTTCAAAGGTTTCAAACAGCAATAAAATCCCTTAAGCAGGATCTGGAATCAATCGATTAGTAATAAATTTAGGTTTTATTAGTGTGAAATTTAAACAATCATTTTAAACGTTTGTTTAAAACAGATGTTTTAATTATATTGCATTAATTTTTATACAATTTTTATGCAAAATAAATTAGATACCCAGGAAAAAATAATTCAATCGGCAACAGAATTATTCCTTGAAAAAGGATACGACAGAACAAGTGTGAGAGAAATTGCATCGAAGGCTAAGATTAATGTTTCGTTGATGAATTATTATTTCAGAAGTAAAGAAATACTCTTTGAAACAATCATAAATTTATTAATTGGTAAAGCATCTGGTGCTTTAAAGGACGTTTTGAATTCTGATTTAGAGCTTAATGAAAAAATTCGGCAATATATTTGTAAGTATATCGATATGCTTATAAGTAATCCATTATTAATTTCTTTTATTGTAGCTGTTTTAAATCGAAATCCGGAGAAATTAACCAAATTAAAAGTAGCTGATAATCTTTACAATACTGAAAATTTTGCAAAACAACTTGAAGAAGAATATAAAAAAGGTAAAATCAGAAAAGTTAATCCCGAGCAATTTTACATAAACATGCTTTCGTTAATTGCTTTTCCTTTTGCATTTAAACACCTGATTAATAATAAAAATAATTTTTCTCAAAAAGAATTTAATGAGTTTATTAAAGAAAGAAAAGAGATAATATATAATATGCTAATTTGTTATTTAAAACCTTAAGTTATTAACCAATATAAACTTCTTATGAAAAAAAAGAGATTAATAAAGAAAATGAGATTTCATTATTTAATATTAATGATTTCAATTATTTGGATGTTTTCTTCGTGTTCACCCGAATATATTCCAAATATGGTAAACTCTCCTATGTTAAGTAATCAGGGAGAATTTCAGGCAACTATTGCTACAGGAACCAGTAATTTTGATGCTCAAACCGCATTTGCCATTACCGATAATATCGGAATAATGGTAAACGGGAGTTACGGAAACAATACAAATGATACAACAGACGATTTTCATAAACATGCTTTTATTGAAAGTGGTATAGGTTATTACGATAAGATTGGAGAACAAGGCCGCTATGAAATTTACGGGGGATATGGTTTTGGAAATGCAGAAGGATATTTTGAAGCTGCCACTTTTGATTCACAAATAACTAACGCTAATTATAATAGGTTTTTTATACAGCCGGGTATAGGTATTTCAACAGGAATATTTGATGGAAGCTTCTCTCCAAGATTAGTTTTTATACAAATGAATCCTGAAGGTATAGACTTTGTTACAGGTGATTATAATGTTTTTATAGAGCCTGTTTTTACATCCAAAATAGGATTTAAGTATGTGAAATTTGTTACGCAAATTGGATTTTCGATTCCTCTTGGTGAACAAAGTTTAAATTTCAATCATCAGCAATTTATGATGAATGTAGGTTTGAATATAAACCTTGGAAGAAGATACCATTTTTAATTGTTCAGTAAATTTTTTATGACAACAGGAAAGTGCGCGTACTCAAGTTCGTGCACTTTTTTTGCCACATCGTCAGCTGTATCATCAGGTAAAACATTGCATTTTGCCTGAAATATGATATTCCCTTTATCGTACTCTTTATTTACATAATGTATGCTTATGCCAGACTCAGTATCCCTGTTTTCTACAACTGCTTCATGAACCTTCATTCCATACATACCTTTCCCTCCATATTTTGGTAACAAAGCAGGATGAATATTGATTATTTTATTTGGATAAGCATCAATTAAATATTCCGGGATAAGCCACATAAATCCAGCGAGTACTATAAAGTCAGTTTTGTTTTCTTTTAAAATACTTAGAATTTTTTGGGTATCGTAAAAGTCCGGTCGAGAAAAAATATGGTGTTTAATATTGTGATTAACAGCTCTTTTAATTACAGGTGCGTTTTTATTATTCGAAAAAATTAAGGAGATTTCAATTTTTTTGTTTTCTTTGAAAAACTTTATAATGTTTTCGGCATTCGTGCCGGAACCTGATGCAAATATTGCTATTTTGTTCATATATATAATGTTGTGAGTGTATAAAACCTACAGGTTAAACTTAATTGTTGAAAAATTTAATACAAAAATGGCTTTAAAAAACTAAAAAAAGTTATTTTTACATCAAAAAATAAAGAAATATTTTTGATTTATCACAGTTAATTATATTTCTTTGCACTGTTAAAAATTAAACTTAATTATTAATTAAAACTTAAAGTTATGTCTGATACTGCATCAAGAGTAAAAGCTATTATCGTTGATAAGTTAGGAGTTGAAGAAAATGAAGT
>JAUVLS010000268.1 GCA_030600625.1 Bacteroidales bacterium | reverse complement strand
AAAGAAATAAATTTGTTGTAAAGGTAACCTCTAATAATTCGTTGTTTTCAAAAAATAAAGATAATGAATGAGATGCAAGACATATTTTTTTGAATAGCCATAGCTATTGAAAATAAAATATAACGCAGTCAAATCGTTTATTATCTTTATTCCCGTATGGTTTCCATAGTTTTCCAAATTCTTTGTCAAAACTTTTCGCATTATCCCGATAGTTCTTCAAAGTTTTTTCTTGCCTTTGAAAAGCTATGGAAATTTTGATGCGAACCAATTAATAGAGGTTACCTAAAGCAATTATTTGATTCTTGGTAAATGACTTATCTTTTTCTTCTTTTGTTTTTATGATGTATTTTTTGAGTGATCTTGCCAAAAAGTTTATCGATTAAATCTTCACGTTTGGCTTTACGTAATTCGGAGATAATGCCGTTTCTAAATTCATTTTTGTACCAAAAGAAAAATTTGCGTTGCGATAATTTTTCGTCTTTACTACGTGCAACAGAAACTTTTTCCATGGTATAAGGATTTATTCCCGAGTAATACATAACTGTGGCTAAAGTCATAGGAGTAGGAGTAAAATCTTGTACTTGCTCAAGTTTAAAATCCATCATTTTGGTTTCAACAGCTAGTTCTGCCATGTGAATATTTTTACATCCCGGATGGCTCGAAATAAAGTATGGAATGAGTTGTTGGTTCAATTGGTGTTTTCTATTGATTTTATCAAATAACTTTTTGAATTCATGAAACATGCCAAGATCAGGCTTTCGCATAATCTTTAGTACATCTTCCGAAGTATGTTCAGGTGCCACTTTCAATCTTCCTGACACATGATTTTTTATTAATTCATCGGCATATTCTGCATAGTCAGGATTATTAAGTTTATGCATGAATAAATCGTAGCGAATACCACTTCCGACAAAAGCTTTTTTAACTTTTTGATGCTTATGTGTTTGTTTGTATATTTTAGTTAATGGCTTTGGATCAGTACTGAGATTTTTACAAATAGCAGGATGAAGACAAGAAGCTCTTTTACAAGTTTTACATTGTTCAATATCAATTCCCTGCATCTTGTACATGTTAGCAGAAGGGCCTCCTAAATCAGAAATATATCCTTTAAAGTCAGACATATTTGTTACCTGATCTACTTCTTTTAAAACAGATTTCTCAGAACGGCTGCTAATAAATTTCCCCTGATGTGCCGAAATTGTACAAAAAGAACAAGCCCCAAAACATCCCCGATGTAATGTAATAGAATGCCGTATCATTTCATAAGCAGGGATAGGCTCTTTTTTAGCGTATTTTGGATGCGGAAGCCGGGTAAAGGGTAAATTATATACTGCATCCATTTCTTTCTCTGAAAATAGCTCAAATGGAGGATTTACAATGATTGATTTTTGCCCGATTTTTTGAGTTAATCGTTTTGTGCTTTGATATCGGTTCGATTCTTTTTCAATAGTTTTGAAATTTTTAACATATTTTATTTTATCCTTTAAGCATTCATTATGACTAAATAATTCAAAATCTTCCCAATTTTTATTTTCCGGAATTAGTTCTTCGTTTATAATATATGCTGTTTGAGGAATCGTTTTTATGGATTTAAAAGAGATGCCTTTTTCCAATAATTTCACCAGTTCACTCAAAGGTTTTTCTCCCATTCCGTAAATGAGTAAATCGGCTTTACTTTCTTCAAGAATACCTGGCTTAAGCTTGTCAGACCAATAATCATAATGAGTTAATCTTCGCAATGAAGCTTCAACACCACCAATAACAATCGGGACTTCGGGAAACAGGCGTTTTAAAATATTTGAATAGGTTATAGTCGCATAATCAGGCCTGAAACCTGCTTTTCCACCAGGTGTATAAGCATCGTTGGAGCGTAACCTTTTATTTGCAGTATAATGATTTACCATGGAATCCATACATCCTGCAGTAACTGCAAAAAATAACCGTGGTTTACCAAGTTTCTTAAAATCTCGCAGGTCGTCTTGCCAATTGGGTTGAGGAACAATTGCAACTTTTAATCCAAGTGATTCTAAAACTCTGCCAATAACAGCAGGGCCAAACGAAGGATGATCAACATAAGCATCTCCACTAAAAAGGATAACGTCCAATTCTTCCCAGCCTCTTGCAAGTACTTCTTTTTTGGTTGTGGGCAACCAATCAGCGAATTGATATTTATTTAGGCTTTCAGACATAATTATGCTGTGTAATGCAAATGTATGCTAAAAGGATGAATTATTACTGATTTTGAAATGCTGAAGTTAATTGAGAATTGATTGAGGATCAATAATCACAAGTGCTATTCGTAAGTAATTTAAAAATTGTTTTGATACTAGATGTTCGGTACTTGATACTGATTAGGCATTAGTATGGAACTATCGCCATAACTTAAAAATCTAAAGTTATTATTCAATGCAAAATCATAAATATTTTTCCAGTCATTACCGATAAATGCAGCAATAAGTAAAAGCAATGTACTTTTAGGTTGATGAAAATTTGTTATCAGTATATCGACCATTTTAAATTGATAACCCGGGAATATCATTATTTGTGTTGATGCATGAAGTTCTTCAATATTCATTTTATCCATGTAATTTAATAAGGCATTTAATGCATCTGTTTTATTTATATCATCTGATAATTTATAAACTTCCCACTGCGAAATATGAGAATCAAAATAATTATTTTGTAATAATTTAATACCTAGCCAATACACACTTTCAATAGTCCTTACAGATGTTGTTCCTACCACTACAATTTTCTTAGAATTCAAAAGATTTTTTATCGTACTTTTTTTAACAACAAAATGTTCTGTGTGCATCTTATGATCGTTTATAGTTTCTGATTTTACAGGTATAAATGTTCCGGCTCCGACATGTAGCGTGACTTCTTCAAAGTTAATTTGCTTTTCTTTAAGCTTATTTAAGACCTTGTCTGTAAAATGCAATCCGGCAGTTGGTGC
>JAUVLS010000132.1 GCA_030600625.1 Bacteroidales bacterium | reverse complement strand
TACTGATTATTTACTCTATGGATATGGCTTGAAACTTAGTTATGACAGTTATATTGGCCCTATTGAATTCTCAGTTATGGGTTCTAACAGGGCAAAAAATGCTACTTATTTTCTTTCTATTGGATATCCTTTATAGATTTATTACAAATACGAATCAAGTGTTGAATTTCTCTAGAGCTTAATTGACAATAAACCAAGTCTTTTTAACATGGATTTAATGTTAATTAGAAATCCACCTTCTTTGATGGTGGTAATGTCCTTTTTTTGTTATACATGATAAAAATTATTGGAATATTGGAATGTTGGAATTGGACCCCGTTCGAGTCTTTTAGAGTAACAATATTTCCAAATTTCCATTTTTCCATCATTCCTATTAACAAGCGCCCTATGGGTGCAATTCAAATCCACCTTCTTAGAGGGTGGATTTTTACTATTAATACAATATAATTTACGGTATATGCATAAACTTGTGTGCCTGCAGTGAAACGTTCCATTTTGGGTATGTTTTTACATAATCGACAATCGTAGGAATATTCTGTTCGTACCTGCTCCATTCTGATTGTAAATACAGCTTGCAGTTGCTTTTTACTTTCTTTGCAGCTTCTTCGGCCCAATGATAATCTTCATCTTCATAAATTATAATCTTTAATTCATCTGCCAGCTCATAGAATTCTTCAACCGGCGGACTTTGGCGTTTAGGAGATAAACAAACCCAGTCCCAGGTTCCGGTCAAAGGTTTGGCTCCCGAAGTTTCAATAAAAGTTTGTATGTTATGTACTTTTAATTTATCTGTTAAAGGTTTCAGGTTAAATAAACTTGGTTCACCACCTGTTACAACAACAGCATTTGCTGCTGTTGTTAAAGCATTTGCTACAATAGTATCAACAGAAACTAAAGGATGTAATGCCGGATTCCACGACATTTTCGAATCACACCAACGGCAACCTATATCACAACCCCCGATACGAATAAAATATGCTGCTTTACCCGTGTGGTAGCCTTCGCCCTGTAATGTATAAAATTCTTCTACTAAAGGTAGTTCCAATCCTTTTTGGGCTATGGCTTTATCAAAATTTTTCATTCCTTCTTATTTTATCGCTGCAAAGGTAAAGGATTATTTTATTTTTTGAGGGTAACAATAAATAATTGAATTTAACTTTAGAATTTTGTACATTTATACATTAATTGTTATTTATAAAAACTTATAGCCATGAAAAAATATGTATTTATTTTGTTGAGTTGTTTTTTGTCATTTTTAAGTTTTGGACAAAATGATACAATTTCAAGTTACGTTATAGCTACTGCGGGTGGTGATACTACAGTAAACGGAGTTTCGGTTAGTTGGACATTAGGTGAAGTAGCCATTGAAACAATAGCCAATGACGACAGCACTCTGATTTTAACCCAAGGGTTTCAACAAGGTTATTTTGAAATAACTTCAATTGGCGAACCATTATCAAATAATTTTATTTTAAAGATTTATCCAAACCCTGCGAGTGAATTTGTTTGGGTGGCTTTAGAGTCCGAAGAAATTAAGGATGCTATAGTTGAGTTGTATGATATGGAAGGAAAGCTTGTTTATAATAGTAAATTAAATGTTGTTGAGGGACCAAATAAAATTGAATTAAATAGACTTAGTTCTTCTCAATATATCCTTAGAATATCAGATGCTACCGGAAACGTATTGCAAACATTTAAATTAATAAAACGTTAATAAATAAAATCTATATTATTTGCCTAAAAATCCTTTATTGTTATTTTTGCTATTAGTTAAAGTATTAATTTGGTAGCAAGAATTTGAAAGAACTTTAAAAATATCACAAAAACTTTATTAAGGAATTGACTTAATAAAGTTTTTTTATTTTAGCAAAATGATAACATTTGATTTAATAGTAGTTTTAATTGTAATCTTGTTTATTCTTATTTCTTTATACAAAGAACTAATAGGAGCTACCTTTACATTTGTTATTGCTGCTGTAACATTAGGCTTTTTTGGAATCTTAACCCCTCGTGAAATTTTAAGTGGTTTTGCTAATGAGCAAATTGCAGTTATTATTCTCTTACTGTTGGTAGGTGATATTATAAGACAAACAGCTTTGGTTGAAATTTTATTCGATAGAATTTTCAAATCTGCTAAAAGTTATCGCGGGTTTTTAAGTCGAATGACATTAATTATTGCCGGATTTTCTGCCTTTTTAAATAATACGCCTTTAGTAGCTGTTATGATGCCTTATGTTAATAGTTGGTGTAAACGTAACAATATATCACCATCAAAATTTTTAATGCCCTTATCTTATGCTGCTATACTAGGTGGTTGTGCAACATTAATTGGTACTTCTACTAATCTAATAGTCAATGGTCTGGTTGTAGATCAGACCATTATACCTGGATTAGAATCCCTGAATATTTTTGATTTTGCATATGTTGGTGTACCAATGATTTTTATTGGATATATTTATCTATTATTCTTCGGAGAAAAACTTTTACCGGTAAAAGAAGATGTTTTAAATGAGTTTTCTGAAAATACAAGAGAATATCTTGTTGAAGCTGAAATTCGTAAAGATTCTCAATTAATAGGTAAAACAATTGAAGAGGCTGGACTTAGAAATTTAAAAGGCCTGTTTTTAGTGGAAATGATTAGAAAATCATTTAAAATATCATCTGTAAAACCAAATGTTATTTTACAACAGGATGATTTATTAATATTTGCGGGAGATACTGAAACTATTGTAGGAATGATTAATTCCGATTTGGGATTGAGATTACCTTCAGTTGGAATGTTATATAAGAAAAAGCAAACAGAGGTTGTCGAAATAGTTATTTCTCATAATTCATCAATGATTAATAAAACAGTTAAAGAGATAAGATTTAGGGCCAAATTTGATGCTGCGGTTATAGCTGTTCATCGGAATGGAGAAAAAATCTCTGGTAAAATAGGGGAAATTATAATTAAATCCGGTGACGTATTATTATTATTCACAGGAGCTGATTTTGTAAGTAGATCAAATCATACAATGGATTTTTATTTCATTTCAAAAGTAAAAGATTTCCAAAAGCTTGAACAATATAAAATATGGATTCTTTTAGCAGGGCCTGTTCTGATTATTTTATTAGCTGCCTTAAAGATAGTTTCTTTATTTATGGGTTTAATAGTTTTTATAATGGTTGTTCTTGCAATGAAAATAACTAATCCCAAAGAACTTCATAAAGCCGTTGATTATAATTTAGCACTGATAATTGTTTTGTCTCTTGCACTTGGAACGGCAATGATAAAATCGGGTGCTGCAGATCTTATTGCTGATCTGGTTATCACTGTATTTCTGCCTTTAGGTAAAGTCGGGCTTTTATTTGGTATATATTTTATTACTGCTATTTTAGCTGCATATATAACAAATAAGGCGGCGGTTGCCATTATATTTCCAATCTCATTGACAATGGCGGTGAATCTTAATTTACCTCCTATGCCATTTATTCTTGTTGTTTCTTTTGCTGCTGCTGCTAATTTTATGACCCCGATTGGTTATCAAACTAACCTGATGGTATATGGTCCCGGAGGCTATTCTTTTAAAGATTTCTTTAGGGTTGGATTTCCTTTAACAATTATTTATATGATTGTTACGGTAACAATTTTAAGTTTAATGTATTTTATTTAAGTAATTGATTCTATTTACAAAAGCCAATAAATTATTATGAATACAAATTTAATGATTGCAATAAATGCTGCTTTATCAGCAGGCAAAGAAATTTTAAATGTTTATAATACAGATGATTTTGAAATTAAACTGAAATCAGATAATTCCCCTTTAACTCTTGCAGATCAAAAAGCGCATAAAATAATTGTAGAACATTTACTGAAAACTAATATTCCAATATTAAGCGAAGAAGGTAAAAATATTCTATACCAGGAAAGATCAAACTGGGATCTTTATTGGCTTGTTGACCCATTGGATGGGACAAAGGAATTTATTAAACGGAATGGTGAGTTTACCGTCAATATTGCTTTAATTGAAAAAAATACTCCGGTATTAGGCGTTATTTATGTGCCTGTGACAAAAGATCTGTATTTTAGTGAAAAAGAAACAGGCGCTTATAAAGCAATAAATGTTGATTCTAATTCAAATGTTTCTGGTCTAAATTCAATAATTCAGATAAGCTTTAAATTACCATTATTGTTGGAAAATGACAATTTTACGGTTGTAGGAAGCCGTTCTCATATGAATGAAGAAACAGAAGTATTCATATCAAAACTTAAGGATATTCATGGCAATATTAATTTTATATCAAAAGGAAGTTCATTAAAAATTTGCATGGTGGCTGAGGGAATTGCAAATATATATCCACGTTTTGCCCCAACAATGGAATGGGATACTGCTGCAGGACATGCAATTGCTTTAGGAGCCGGGTGTAAAGTAACACAAGCTGACGAGAAAACACCATTAATCTATAATAAAACAGATTTATTAAATCCCTGGTTTATTGTAAAAAGATAATACTTAGGATTTATAGGAAATTTTCAGCTTGTCGTCAATTTCTTATTTGAATAATTCAGTTATATTCAACAGATGAGCAGTAAAAAATACAATAACAACCATCAATACCCAACGAACAAAGTTGTTCCCTTTAGTAATGGCCAATTTTGAACCGACTATTCCACCAAAAATATTTCCAATGGCGGCAATTAATCCTATCCCATAATGTACCTGGTCATTCATCATAAATACTGCAAGCGCAAAAGGGCTATACAAGAATACGATCATAACTTTAATGGCATTAGCTTTTACTAAATCGTATCCGGCATTTAATACTAATACGGATAGCATGAAAATTCCAACTCCTATATGAATAAAACCTCCATATAAACCAATTAAGAAAAAAAGAAAAAGTTGAATTATTGTAGGCTTACTTTGAATCTTATGAACCTGATCCTTAATCCAACGTTCAGGACGGTAAAAGATAAAAAACAACATAATTAGTAATACACCTGCTAAAATTTTTTCAAACACAGCTTCATTAATTTCAACTGCAATTTGTGCTCCAACGATAGAACCTATAACAACTGGTAATGCCAATTTAAATCCTTTTTTCCAGTCTAGTGCTTTATGTTTTTTAAAATTTAATGTTGATGCAAGGGTTTGCATAATTACTCCAAGACGAATGGTTCCATTAGCAAAATT
>JAUVLS010000308.1 GCA_030600625.1 Bacteroidales bacterium | reverse complement strand
CGATGAGAATAATTCTTACACCAGCTTAATGAATAAAATTTGGCGAAGAAAAGATCTTGCCGGACCATCAAGTGAATTATTAGCAACAATAGTTATTATTATTATTATGTGGTATGGAGGCAGCATGGTTTTAAGCCAGGACGTAAGTATGTTACCACAAACTTTTATAGCCTATCTGGTAATTTTTTCACAAATTATTCCTCCTTCAAAAGATTTGTCAACGGCCTATTATAATCTTCAGCGTGGGTTAGCTTCATTAGATCGAATAAATGTTATTCTTGATGCTAAAATAACCATTAATGAAATACCAAATGCTGAAGCTATTGAAGATTTTAAAACTGAGATTGAATACAAGAATCTAAGCTTTAAATATATTGAGGACTATGTGTTGAAAAATATTAACCTTAAGATTAAGAAAGGAAATATAGTTGCATTAGTAGGCCAGTCAGGTTCAGGAAAATCAACTCTCGTAGATTTATTACCACGATTTTATGATATAGTTGAAGGTGAAATTCTAATTGACGGACATAATATTCAGAATTTAAAAATAAAAGATCTTCGAAACTTAATGGGAATAGTAAGTCAGGAATCCATATTATTTAATGATACTATTTACGACAATATTGCTTTTGGTATGGAAGATGCAACTGAGGAAGAAATTATTGCTGCAGCAAAAGTTGCCAACGCACATGAATTTATTTTACAAACCGAAAATGGTTACCAAACCAACATAGGTGACCGGGGAAGCAAGCTTTCAGGAGGACAACGACAAAGAATTTGTATTGCACGTGCGGTATTAAAAAATCCGCCTGTTCTTATTCTGGATGAGGCAACCTCATCATTAGACACTGAATCAGAAAAACTGGTTCAGGATGCTTTGTTTAAACTAATGGAAAACAGAACTTCAGTCGTTATTGCTCATAGACTTTCAACCGTTCGCGATGCCGATGAAATTTGTGTTCTTCATGAAGGAGAAATTGTTGAAAGAGGTAAGCATAAACAATTACTTGCAAAACAAGGAGTTTATAAAAAATTGCATGATCTTCAGATTTTTGCATAAACCATTTAAAGGAGTATCAAATGATGCTCCTTTTATAATTATCTTTAAAAGAATAAATTAATTGAATCCTTTTTTGTTTTTTTTCGTAACTTAGAAAGATATAGATATAAATCTTTTTCTGTTTAATGCTGATATGAAAAACAGAGTACCAGCTTTTTTTATTTTCTTAGTATTAATTCTCTCTTCAATGGGGATTAATAAAACATTTGCTCAAGACTACAATATAGATTCCCTCGAAGTTATTTTGGAAAAATCTGAAGGAATAAAAAAAATTCCATATTATTATGTCTTAACCGATTACTACATATATAATGCCCCTGATAAAGCTATCCGTTTAGCCAATGAATTTTTAATTCTTGCCGAAAAATATGATAGCACAAATATTATCGAGTATTGTTATCAGATTTTGGGTGAGGCTTACTTTTACCAGGAGAACTATACCAATTCTCTTGATTACTTTAAAAAATTTCTAAGCAGCCAAATTGAAAAGGGAAACGAAAAAGGCATTGGAAGAGCATATAATAATTTAGGTACTGTTTACAGGGTTGTTGAAAACTACCCTGAAGCAATACAATACTATGAAAAGGCTTTGGCAATTAACCTTAAGCTTAACGATATTAATGGATTAAGCAGCACTTATAATAACCTGGGAGTTCTACACGAATACCTTAACTTATTTGCACAAGCAAGAGATTTTTATAAAAAATCACTAAAAATAGAGCTTGACTTAGATGATCAGGAAGGTATATCAACCTCTTATCTTAATTTAGGAGGAATAAATCTTAAGTTACGAAATTATGATACTGCTATTGAGTATTGTAAGAAAAGCATTGTCATTTGCGACTCCTTGAACTACAATCATACTCTGGAGATAAATTATGATGTTCTTTATCAAACTTATAAAAAAATTGGAAATACAGAAAAAACTCTTCTTTATCTTGAGAAATTCTACAATTTAAAAAACAACAGGATAAATGAAGAATCTAATGCACATATTGCCGAATTAGAAATAAAATATCAAACAGATAAGAAACAACAAGAAATTGAACAACTTAACAAACAGAAAAGACAAAAGAGTATATTAAACATTTTCGGTTTATCCGGATTGGCTATTTTTAGTATATTATTTATTATCCTAATTCGTACAAATAAATTTCGCAAAAATAATAATCAGATTCTGAGATTACGAAACGCTGAAGTGATGCAGCAAAAAGAAGAAATCGAAGCTCAACGTGACGAAATTGAAGCTCAGCGTGATGAAATAAAACGTCAAATTGATCTTTCCGAACTACAAACAAATAAAATCTTAAATCAAAAAAGGGATATTACTGACAGTATCGAATATGCAAAACATATCCAAATAGCATTGTTCCCCGATAAAATTACATTGCAAAAGATTCTAAAAAAAGGATTTTGTTTATTTAAACCAAAAGATATAGTAAGTGGC
>JAUVLS010000277.1 GCA_030600625.1 Bacteroidales bacterium | reverse complement strand
CATTGCTTTGTTCCTGGCTCTCAATAAAAACAGTTTGTTTTACCTGTTTTTCTACAGGCTTAACAGAAATGATGTTGTATAAAAAATTTTGTTGGAACGGGTCATTATCTAACTTTGCCTTAATTGGAAAACCAGCAATACCAAACTGCTTATATAAAATTTCTGTTGTATCAGTTTTTCTACGATACCAACGTTGAAGCGCAGCTTCTCGTTGCAATTGTTCCTGAATTTGCATTTCTCGTTCTTCGCTTCTTCGGAGTATCGAATCAATTGCTGCAAAATCAATTTGCTGAACAGAATGAAGAGATATTGTGTCTTCACTTTGAGGTTCGGATTCAATAGAAATAGTATCAGGGCTTACAGTTAGATTTGAAACAGGTTGAGTAATTACTGTATCTTGAGTAGCTGAAAAAAAATTGGCAGCTGAGAAAAAATCAATTGTATTACTCTTAATATGCATATCCTGATTCGTTTTGCAAATTCGGAGCAAAGATAATTGATTTAATAAAATTTAATTCTTTTTAAACTCTATAATTTTTAGTGTTTAAAATTAAGGCGTTATCAAGTCCATTAATAGTACCCTATATGGATTCGTTTATCGATATTGTCCTTAAGTAAGGATAATATTAGAATTTATGTATTTTTTATCTTGGTTTATAATAGTTTATAACAATTTACTTAATGTAATAGTTTATATTTAAACTATAAGAATTATTAAGGATAAAAAAATCATATTAATTCCTGATTTACAGCCTGTTAAAATACACAAACAATAATTTTGCTTTTATATTTCCAATTTCACTTGAAATTTCATCCAAAGATAAGTTCCTGATTTTTTTAATTGTTTTAAATTTAGTCAGAAGAGTATCTATTGTTTTTGGGCCAATACCGGGAATGTTTTCCAGCTCACTTTTTATAAAATTACCAGATCTTTTATTACGGTGAAATTTTATCCCAAATCGATGAGCTTCGTTTCGGAGATGCTGAATAAGTTTCAAGGATTCTGAATTTTTATCTAAGTATAATGGTATAGAATCGTTGGGATAAAAAATTTCCTCCAGTCGCTTTGCAATTCCAATAATGGAAACATTATCATTTATATCAAGTTTTTCCAGACTTTTCAGAGCTGCATTAAGTTGTCCTTTCCCTCCATCAATAACAATAAGTTGTGGCAAACTTTTGTTTTCATCCATTAATCGTTTATATCTTCTGTAAACAACCTCTTCCATTGAAGCATAATCATCCGGGCCTTCAACTGTTTTTATATTATAATGCCTATATTCTTTTGTGCTGGGTTTTGCGTTTTTAAAAACAACACAGGCCGCAACAGGATTTGTACCTTGTATATTTGAGTTATCAAAGCATTCGATACGTTCCGGTAAAAACGATAAGTTCAAATCTTTTTTTAGCACTTCTAATATGCGCTTACCTGAATGTTTTTCTTTTTTCTTCTCTGCTTTTTTCTGTTTTTCAAGTCGATAATATTTTAGATTACGTTCTGATAATTCTAATAAAGATTTCTTTTCACCACGAACAGGAACTGTAACGACAACTTTTTCCAGCTCAAAACTAATTGGAGCTATTATTTCTTTTGCAGTACTGCTAAGTCTTTCGCGAATTTCAACTACCGCCATTAGCAATAAATCTCCTAAATCTTCATCAAGCTTTTTCTTTAACTCCACAGTATGAGCCTGAACAATTCTCCCTTCTACAACTTTTAAGAAATTAACATAGGCAAAGTTATTGTCATCTAAAATATTAAATACATCAACATTATTTAAACTTGAACTAACAATGGTTGATTTGCTTTTGTATTTTTCAAGAATTTCAATCTTTTCTTTTACCAGTTGCGCCTCTTCAAATTTAAAATCAGCAGAATATTCTTTCATTAATTCGTTCAAATACGAAATAACTTCTTGAATATTTCCTTTTAAAATCTTTTTAATATGATCTATAGAATTATTATAATTTTCTTCGGTTTGTAATCCAATGCATGGTGCCAAACAATTTCCAATATGGTATTCCAGGCAAGTTTTATATTTCTTTTTTTCAATGTTTTCATTTGAAAGATTCAGGTTGCAATTTCGTAAAGGATAAAACCGGCGAATCAAATTCAGCATAATTTTTACCATATGAACAGACGTATATGGGCCAAAATATGATGATCCATCATTTATAACATTTCTTGTATAAAAAACTCTGGGAAATTGTTCGTTCTTAACACAAATCCATGGATATGTTTTATCATCCTTTAACATTACATTGTAACGTGGGTGATATTTCTTAATCAGATTGTTTTCCAGCAAAAAAGCATCTGATTCAGTCTGAACAACGATATATTCTATTCGATCAATTTTACTAATAAGAACTTTTAGCTTGTTATTTTCGTAATGATCTTTGGTAAAATAAGACGAAACTCTTTTCTTAAGATTTTTTGCCTTGCCTACATAAATGATTTCGCCTGATGAATTAAAAAACTGATAAACCCCTGGACTGTCAGGAAGTACAGAAAGTATAGATTTGAATTTTTCTTTGTGGTTTTTATTCATTATTCGACAAACAATGAAGTAAAATCAAATTTTGAAACGTCAAATAATCCTTTATCACTAATCTTTAGTTCCGGAATAACAAGCAATGCCATAAATGCCATTGTCATGAAAGGTGCTGTCAGTTTAGAGCCCATTTCTTTTGCCATTGTATGAACCTCATAATATTTATCAGCCACATCTTCTGCTTCTCCGGTTGACATTAAACCAGCTACATCCAACTTAAGATATTTAACTTTGCTTCCATGGCACGCAACAATTCCTCCCGTATTTTCGATTACCTTATTAATGGCATTTACAATTTCATCATCATTCGTGCCAATTGCAATTATATTATGACTGTCATGCGCAAT
>JAUVLS010000016.1 GCA_030600625.1 Bacteroidales bacterium | reverse complement strand
TCAAGAACAATAGATGTTGATATTTTATTTTATAATGATGAAATAATTCATGAGCAGGAATTAATTATTCCACATGAACGATTACATGAAAGAAGGTTTACAATGGAACCATTGGTAGAAATTTCACCAGAATATGCTCATCCAAAACTTAATAAAACTTTAAGTGAATTACTTGCGGAATGCAAGGATGTTTCTGAAGTTAGAAAGTTGTAATTATTAAAAGGTTTTACTTCGTCTGCTTGCGGCATTTTTTTCAACGTTTGATGTATGGTTTCGTAGCGGATTTCAAAGCAATAATGTTCAAATTACGCAATGAGCCAAATTTGCCACCTTTAAAATAGTCAAATCGGCAGATTTGGCGGAGTCCAAAAAGAGCTACACTGCCTGAATTTACTACTAACCCGCTATGAACTATACATTTTGTTGGCATTTCGTTCTTTTACTATTTTTTCTTCAAATTAAGTTTTATTCAGGATATTTCAAATTATCATAAATGTAATTGAAAAATTCTACATCTTCTTTTTTATGATTTTCAAAATCAAAATCCTCGCTGTTTCTTTCTTCATCTGGTATTGCTTCTATACATTGTTTTACAAATAATTCAAGAGCATATTTTTTTAATTCACTGAAATAAACTTTTGCATCTACTTCTTTATATGTTTTTTTTACAAACAGTAAACTTTCTTCTAAATAATTCCGAATAAACAATATCCGTCTTAAATCTTCGTCTAAGATTTCTGTATCGTATTTTTTTGCCGTGAATATGCTTCTTATTCCTATTTTCGAAATATTTATTAAAATATCAATCATTTTATTTCGCTTTAATAAACTTATAACCTTCTTCTATCTTATCTGCTATTTTATCAGCGATTACTTTATCTTTTGGAGATTGTTGTAAATCTGATACTACACATTCTAAACAGTCCAAATCCCAACTATAAAAACCAACTTTTCTTTTCCCAGTCAAATTAGCAATACGACTATCCAGTCCGAAGGATTCAGCCATTTGCCAGGTATTTTCTTGCAATAATTCCAATTCGTCTATTTCAAATTTAATTTCTGCTTTTATATCGTTTTTTCCAGGTTTCATTTCTGTTATGTTTACTTTAATCTTTCTGTTAATTTATCGTTCTCTTGAATGCCAACGGTTGTGGTATATTTTAGTTGCTGATTTCGAAGCAATATCATTTGAATTTACGATAAAGTTAAAACCGGTTAAAAGCCTTGAAACTACTACTGTCTCGGCAATTAAATATACCACGTGTTGTATGCCGTATTTCTTATAATTTCAAGGTATCTAGAGTGCAAATAGTGAATATCAAATTAATCTTTTTAACCATCTCGTCAGCAGGAATTCTTTTATTTTCAACCCAGAAATCTTCAAGCTTAATTTTATCAAACATTTTAGTCATCGTTTTAATTCGATTATATGCAAAACATGAATCCTGACATAAACTCAAATCATAAAATAAATTGGTAAAATCATTTTTATAATCTTGAAATTCCTCATTTAAATAGTTATTTGCATTTCTAATATTCATAATTTCAGTTGGAGTAAAATCCGAAAGAATAATATTAGATATAGTATCAAATTTATTATTATTTTGATATACACTTTTAATTTTGTTTAACTCATAATTATTATAAGTTACAAGGTGATTAATCACCTCTCCGCCGTGGTGATAGATGCTTATTTTTATGGGTTGATTAAAATCAAATTTTGCTATATTGTTCCAAATTAAATAGTTTAATCTCAATGTAACATATTCATCAAAATAAATATATGACTCATCGAATATATCTAGAAATACGGTGTCATTTTTAATTTTGGTTTCTATCCTGTTGATATCATCGAATTTTGAAACATCAATCGTTGGTGTTTTATTAGATTTTAAACCACAACTAACCAATAAAATAGAGAAGAATAGAAATACTAATTCTTTCATTTTATAATAATCTGTATCATTTATATTTTTTAATGTATCTCATTAAATATGGCATACAACGATTGGTATATGGCAAGTAGGGCGGTAGAAAGCACTGAACTTTTAAACTTGCACTTAGCCAAAATAAACATTTTTATATTTATTTATTTTTCCAATATCAAAATTTTATTTTGGCGATGTTTCAGATAACCACCAAACTTTCAATTTAGCACTAATCGCCCTATTTGCTATATACCGTGTTGTAGTGCGTTTTTATTCATTTTCATATTGCTTCAAAACGGTTTTTTACATAGGAAGCAACTTCATCTATTTCCAATTCTTGTGAAGAGTTTCCACTCCTGACATAGAATTTCTTTTGTTTTTGTTCATTCTTATTTGCCACTTCAAGATATAATGGTTTATTCCCTTTCTCAATGTCAATTTCACATATCTCCACTTCATCAATAACTGGAAAATTCACTTTTAAATAGGTAGTTGCAAACTCTTTTCCAAAAGCATTATTTACCAAGTTTCTTAGGTGTAGTTCAAAATTATCTTTATCACCAACTTTCAATGTATTATAGTCATCTTGTAACCCTATAATTTCCAAATCATCTTTTACGCCAATAAGTAACTTTCCACCTTCTCCATTACTAAAAGAGGATATACTTTTTAAGATAATTTCTTCCATTTTTTTATTAATCGTATTTTCTCGAATATCCCAACGTAGAGTAGATTTTAATTCTAAAAATCCATTTTCTCCTGATTGAATAATTTCCATAATATCTCTTTCAGTTTTAATCTTATCTGGTGTGATAGAAATATTGTTTAAAAAATGGTTAAGTTCATTTGATAATAAGGTTCTTCTTGCATCAAGAAATTTTTCGTAATTTTCTAACTTCCATAATTCTTTATTTTCTGGAATACATTGCAAATTAAGAGCATTTGGAAATCTGTCTTTAACACTTTCTAAATAATTGTCAGCAAATTTTGCAGATTTTGTTCTGTTCTCAATTTCTGTTAAAATGGCTCTATTAGTGATCTCTTGGGCTAAAGCATATTCAAAACGATTGTTCATATCAAAATATTCACTATCTCTCAAAACTGAATATGCAAAAATGTGGTCTTTTTCAAGTCCGTATGACTTCCCCATATTTTTTCTCAATTTAAGACCTGTTCCTAAACAAACTGCACCTTTACTTTTAAAATACCAGCGCATAAGACTAAATAGAGGATGACTTATGCCTCTACCAATAAATTCACTTGGTTTTATTTCAAGTGGTCTTTCTTCTGCAATAATTGCAAGTAATTCATCAAAAGGATTATCTGATTTTACAACAATACTTAAATCTTTATCTAATTTTTGGGGAAGTTGACTAACATATCTTTGTCTTAATTGTGAATAATAAAACCATTTGACAACTTTTTTAATTTCTTCTTCATTCAGTTTAGTGTCTGGTTTGTTAAAAATATATGTGATTATTGGAACTAAAGCATAAACTGAATTAATCTCTTTTGTATGGTCAATATACGCCTGACTTTGCAAAATATTGAATGTATAGTCAAGCACATTTTTTTCTAATTTATTCCAAGCATCTATTATTTTATCCTTGTTGTCAATAGAATGTAGTTTTTCCATCTTTGACCCAATATTATGAGTTACACCAAGTAATACATAAACGATAAAGTCAAGATTAAAAACCCAACCTTTTTCTTTCAATTCTTCTATTTTGTTTTTAAATAATTTTCTTGCTTGAGGCCAATATCCAGATATTTGAGCAAGTGCTAATTCAGCATCAGTAAGGTTTACGCCGCTTGCATTTACAATATAAAAAATATCAATTGCTTCTTTGATTGTTGCTTTTACGGGAATTATTTGTTCAATAAAATCTCGGCTTTCAATATTTTCAATTGCTCTGATATTATTGTAAATAATAGTTTCCCTTTCTTTTGGAAGTCTTTCTCCATTATTTTCTAATTCTAATTTATCAGTAATATCTCTTGCATTGATTTCTCTTTTGAAAATATTTGTAATATTCACCCATAGTGGATTATTTTCCATTATGGTTTTCTTGAAATATTCAAGTTCTAATGTTTCAACATTTACATAAAGATTTCTAATATTGTTTTTGATTTCTTTTTCTGTGTAATAAGGTGGAATTATACCTTTCATCAACATATACAAAGTTGTTATTCTTTGTTGACCGTCAAGAATTAACTTTACTGAACCTTTTTCCTCTGTGTGCTTGTAGTCTCCTTTTATTTCAGGTGGCGAGTTTGTTTCCCAAGTCAACATCGTTCCAGTTGGATATTCTTTAATTAACGAAGAAATTAATTTTTTCGCATCTGGTCTTTTCCAAACATATTCCCGTTGAAATGCAGGAACAAATAATTGGTTTTCATCAATTTTATCTAAAATCTGGCTTATTTTCATTTTTTTCTATTATGTTTTATGGTTTGTCTCAAATGCACTACAACGGTTTGAATATGGTGCGTTTGGCATTTCAACGCTCCAATTTTTCAATCTACTACTATGTTTATTTATTGCTATCATCTTCATATTTAGCACTATCTGCCAAATGCACTATATTTTTTGTTAGCTGCTGGGCTTTGTTCCAGTGTTTCTAATTTCATTTAAATTCCCTTTTGAAAAAGTAAATCTTGCATTGTAAAATAAATCATAAAAAATATTTATACAGTATCTACTTTCCAAAGATTTTCTAATTCTAATAGTTTGCTTGTTTGGTTTTCCAGAAATCATCAAACTAGGTGCAATATGAGCTGGATTATGGTTCTTTCCTTCATTATTCATATACTCTTTCTTTAATTCATTCAGAACGCCTATGAAATTGAAAAGCAGTTCAGGAAAAGGGTTGAATTGTTTTACTTCACAAAACGACATAAAGTTTTTATTTTCTACATATGAAAATGTTGTTTTTGTGTCATAATATTCTTTAGTGTACTTTACTTTTCCTTTCTTAATAATTGCAATATCAGGAGTTGTGAAAATTTCTTTGTCTTGAGAGCTTTGAACAGCCAAGTTATGTTGTATTTCAAAACTCATCTTCCTTTTATTGCCTTTTTTCGAAACTAAAAAATGTGAAAAGTTTGATTGAATTCCTGATGGTGAACATTTATATCTGTATTTCCCAGCCTGTAAATTTTGCACAGAAACTTCAAATCCACTTATTTCATAAAATCGTATTATGTAATTATAACAAGTCATTTCAAAGTAATCACTAGTTCTTTTAGCCTGATTGACAACTATTGTTTTGTACTTATTAGCAAACTCTTTTATTTCTTTCTCAAAAAGAGAATGATCCTTAAAAGGGGATGTCGAAGTCGTCTTCTTTATCGTTTTATTTTCCTTTTTGTCTTTTTTTAAAATTGACATTCTCCAATACAGATTTGAGTGTTATTAACTTCTTTAGAAATTCCCTTGTTTCATAATACTCCATAACAATAGGAGGTATAGAGAATTTCTCAAGCATTTTATTATAATTCATAACAACAGCCAAAATTTTATTTTTCTCATCTCCAGTCATATTGTATGAACCTATTCTGATAGTATCTGTTTGCCCTTTCTTAGTAACTGTACCATAGAATTTAACAGCTCCGTCCAAATTTGTGATTACTCGTTTGTAAAATATCGAAAGAGAAAGAAATAATTCAACAGTATTTATATTTTCTTTTAATTTACCATATGTTTTATAATTTTCAATCAGGTAATTGGCTTCTTTAAGTCTACTTTGATATTCATTATAAATCTGATTTGTCAACTGATATGGTAGTTGATAAGTGAGAATATTTATTATTGGACTATTTTCGCTCATTCTAATTCAATTGCTGTTATTCCGCCTTGCAGCTAACTTGTTGTTATAACAAATATATCAAAAATATTCACTTTTAATGCTGAGAAAGGATGTTAATCAAGTAAAAATGTACTATTTGAAAGTAGTTACTAAAAACTGCCAATTACAGATTTTGGGATACAAAAGGTGTTATATTGCAGTTATCAATTTTAAGTTTGTCTAAAATCAACATGCAATTAGATATTCTTTTTCTATGATTGGCTTATTATATTTATTGAGACAAACAAGTAACGAGTAACCAGCAATTTGACATGATAAATATATTAAAAGCCAGGTAGTTGAATGTTAGAAACGGCTTTCCGGTTAATTACATTTTACTACCAAAAGCCAAATCGCCGGCATCACCCAAGCCGGGAACAATATATGATTTTGATGTTAGTTCGTCATCAACATCACCTGCCCAAATAGTAATGTTTTCCATGTTGATATGTTTTTTCACATAGTTTATTCCCTGGTTGCTGGCAATAATTGTTACAATGTGTGTATGTTTAGGGTTTCCTCTTTCAATTAAAGCTTTATATGCTATTTCCATTGAAGCTCCTGAGGCGAGCATTGGGTCAGAAAGAATCAGGGTTTTACCTTCAATATCAGGACTTGACAAATGTTCAAATTGTATGGTAAAAGACCCGTCTTTATGGTATTTCCGGTGAGCTGAGATAAATGCATTTTCAGCAGTATCAAAATAATTTAATAATCCGTTATGAAAAGGTAATCCTGCACGCAGAATTGTGGCGATTACAATTTTCGAAATTGGGATATTCATTTTTGAAACACCTAAGGGAGTTGTTATTTCTTTTTCTTTATAATCTAAGTGCTTACTTATTTCATAGGCAAATACTTCTCCAATTCGCTCCATGTTTTTTCTGAAACGCAAACTATCTTTCTGCACTTCCTTATCACGCAATTCTGCAATAAATTGGTTCAGCAAGGAGTTTTTTTGAGCAAGGATATGCAGCATATCAGTTATTTTAGATTAGCAATTTATAAATGTTCAAAGTTAAATCTTTTTTGGAATGAACTTCAATATATTTATCATTTACTTTAAATCCGAAAGTCACGAGGTGACTAAATGATATAAAGGCTGTTATGCACATCTTTTTTTGCCAATTCACCCCGTGACTTAGAGCTTCCCTTCATCAGCGTAGCTAAAGTATTCTACATCTGCCACGATTATATGATCAATCACCTGAATGTCGAGCAATTCTGCCCCGTTTTTTAATTTGTTAGTTATAGCATCGTCGGCGCTACTCGGGGTCTTATTTCCCGACGGGTGATTATGACATAAAATAATTGATGAAGCTAATTTTTCAACTGCATGCTTTAAAATTATTTTAACATCGATTACCGTACCGGAAACACCTCCCTGGCTAATTTTAATTTTTTCAATTATACGGTTTGACCTGTTTAATAAAAGAATCCAGAATTCTTCATGAGGAAGATCTCCTATCGTTGGTTGAAATAATTCGAACACATCTTTGCTTTGTGTTATTTTCTTTTTTATAATTATTTCTGATATTTTTCTTCTTCTGCCCAATTCAAGTGCTGCCAGGATTGTAATGGCTTTAGCATCTCCAATACCTTTCATTTTGGTTAAATCCCGGATATTAAGTTTTCCTAATTCATTTAAATTATTATTGGCAGATTTTAGTACTTTCTTGGATAGCTCAACCGCGGATTCATTTCTTGTTCCCGACCCGATTAAAAGAGCAATAATTTCTGCATCGCTTAAGCTTTGAACACCCTTTTTTACAAGTTTTTCGCGAGGGCGATCTTCAACTGCCCAGTCTTTTATAGTTAAGTTAGAATATTTTTCCATTTATCACCAAGTGTTTTTTGTAAATCCTAATATCCGCAAGTGAATTTTTATCCGTTTACAGATTAAGTAATTAGCCGTGGCACGGTTAACTTATATAGATTATAATAAATCACAACCAACTTACTGATTATCAATAAATCCGTGCCACGGCTTGCGGATTTAAGGTAATTCAGCTTCAGTAAATAAAAATAGTGATTTAAAAAAGTGATGACAAATAAAAAGGGCATGAAATTATTTTTCATGCCCTTGCATTATGAAAAAAAAAGAAAAAAAGAGAAAAAAAGAATCTTCGTTATAATAAAGGTTTTAGTTTTGCTTCAAGATTGCTTTTTGGAACAGCACCTACTTGTTTGTCAACAATTTCGCCATTTTTAAAGAATAAAATTGTAGGTATATTTCTGATTCCGTATTTTGATGCAACTCCGGGACTGCTATCAACATCAAGTTTTGTACAAATAACCTGGTCTTTATAATCCTCTGATAATTCTTCAACAATTGGGCCGATCATTCTGCAAGGGCCACACCATTCCGCCCAAAAATCAACAATAACAGGTTTGTCAGATTTTAATACTATTTCTTCAAAATTTGAATCGTTAACTTCTACTGTCATAATTTTAGAATTTTATGTTTTTATAAATTTAATATTCAAATATAAATAAGGATACAAAGTTATATATAAAAAGTTTAATTTATTGAATATTGTATCTCTGAATTTTTATACAGATAGTCAACTAATTTATCTGAAATATAGATTCCTTTTGTTCTTGATATAAAATCAACTGTAGTATTTGCTTCTTTATCAATTACTTTAAATTTAATTTGGGTTTTTCCTTCTTTTTCAAATGCATTTTTTTTAAGTTCATCAATAAAGGTTTGATCAACAATATCATAAGGGATTGTGAATAAGATGCTTTTTACATGTTCTTCTCTTACCTGACTAAGTAACATTATACTTTTGATTTTGAATTCAAGCTCCTTATCATTGTAAGGGCGTGGTTGCACTCTACCTTTAATAAGTAATGGATAATTAACATAACAATACTTTCTGAAATTTTCATAATCTTTTCCAAACAAAGCAAATCTATACGAATCTGTGTAATCCTGAATTGTTAAAAATCCAAATGGTTTTCCGTTCTTTGTCATGGAGTTTTTCACTTCAATTACAATTCCTGCAATGGTTAAATCCCTGCCTCGGATATTGGTTAAATCAACAAACTCGCTTAATTTTGTATTGCAGAAATTGTCAAATTCAAATTTATAATCATCTAAAGGATGAGCAGACAAATAAACACCTATTAATTCCTTTTCACGATTTAGCTTTTCTAACTTTTGCCAGTCGTTATTTGCAGGAATTGCAGGTTTGGCAATTTCAATTGTATCGGCACCTTCGAATAATGATTGCTGCTGGCTATTTTGATCGTCTTGATACTTGTTCCCGTAACGAAGCAAGTTTTCAATAAAAGAATTTTCTTTTTCGTCTAAAGAAAAATATTGTCCACGTTTAATATTATCCAGATTGTCAAATGCTCCGGCAGTAGCTAATGCTTCTAAATTCTTTTTATTTACCTGGCTAAGATTTACGCGTTCTACAAAATCATAAATATTTTTGAAAGGACCATTTGTTTTTCTTTCTTCAACAATTTTTAAAACAGCAGCTTCTCCAACTCCTTTAATTGCACCGAGTCCAAAACGAATATCACCAGTCTTGTTTACATTAAATTTTAATTTACTTTCGTTAATGTCAGGCCCTAAAACTGAGATTCCCATTCTTTTGGCTTCATCCATAAAGATGGTAATCTTTTTTATATCGGTAAAATTACGGCTTAAAACAGCTGCCATATATTCGGCGGGGAAGTGAGCTTTTAAATAAGCAGTCTGATATGAAACATAAGCATAACATGTTGAGTGTGATTTGTTAAATGCATATTGGGCAAAGGCTTCCCAATCGCTCCATATTTTTCGTGCTATTTTTTCATTGTGACCATTTTCTTTACAGCCTGTAACAAATTTTTCTTTTAACTGCGCCATCAGGTCCTTCATCTTTTTCCCCATTGCTTTACGCAACGAGTCAGCTTGACCTTTTGTAAAACCGGCAAGTTTTTGGGAAAGAAGCATCACCTGTTCTTGATAAACAGTAATGCCATAGGTGTCTCGCAGATATTCTTCCATTTCAGGAAGATCATAGTTTATAGGTTCTTTACCATTCTTTCGTGCAACAAACGAAGGTATATAATCCATTGGTCCCGGACGATAAAGAGCATTCATGGCAATTAAATCATCGAAGCGGTTCGGTTTTAAAGCACGAAGATGTTTTTTCATTCCGGGCGATTCGAACTGAAATAAACCCGTTGTTTCCCCATTACTGTATAGCTCCAATGTTTTTTCATCGTCGAGAGGGATATTTGCAATATCAATTTCTGTTCCGTGCGATTCTTTTACATTTTCAACGGCATCTTTAATAATTGATAATGTTTTTAAGCCGAGGAAATCCATTTTAAGCATCCCTACAGATTCAACATGACTTCCATCAAACTGGGTAACAAGTAATTTTGAATCTTTTAATGTACAAACAGGAATATGCTCAATTAAATCGTTCCGGCCAATGATTATACCACAGGCGTGCAAACCGGTATGGCGAACAGAGCCTTCAAGTGTTTCAGCAAATTTTAATGTACGTTTTATTAATTCGTTATCGGAATTTTTGGCTGCTTTTAATTCCGGAACTTCTTCAAATGCCATTTTTAGAGATGTGCCTGGTCTTTCCGGAACAAGTTTAGCTAATCTGTCGGCATCACTTAATGGAAGTTTTTCAACACGGGCAACATCGCGAATTGCCATTCTTGCAGCCATTGTTCCGAAAGTAATAATATGAGCAACACGTTTTTCGCCATATTTATTTACAACCCATTCGAGTACTTTTTCGCGGCCATCTTCATCAAAATCGATATCAATATCAGGCATTGAAATACGGTCAGGATTCAGGAAACGCTCAAAAAGTAAATTATACTTTATAGGATCGATATCAGTAATTCTGTTACAATATGCTACTACCGACCCTGCTGCAGAACCACGTCCCGGTCCAACAGAAACGTCCATTTCTCTTGCAGCATTTAAAAAATCCTGTACTATAAGAAAGTAACCTGGGAACCCCATATTTTTAATAACAGAGAGTTCAAAATCTATTCGTTCCTTAATTTCTTCTTTGAGTTCTCCGTATCGTGTTTTTGCGCCTTTATAAGTCAGGTGACGTAAATAATCATCCTCATTTTCAAATTCTTCTGGCAGGTCAAATTCAGGCATTACAGGATTCTGATCCAGTTCAAATTCTTCAATTTTACCAACAATTTCGTTTGTATTTTCTAATGCTTCAGGAACGTCTTCAAAGAGCTTATTCATCTCTTCCTGGGTTTTAAAATATTCCTGTTTGGTATATGACATTCTGTTTGGGTCATCAATATCTTTGCCTGTGTTTAAGCAAATTAAGCGATCGTGTGCATCGGCATCTTCGGCGTTAATAAAGTGAGCATCGTTTGTAGCAATTAACTTTATATTATGTTTCTGAGAAATTCTGATTAAAACTTCGTTTACCTTAACCTGATTTTTATATACATCTTCATCTTTTTTAGGATCTCCAGATTTATGGCGCATAAGTTCAAGATAGAAATCTTCACCAAATAACTCTTTGTATTGCAAAGTCATTTTTTCACCAGCAGTTTCGCCATTATTCATAATGGCCTGGGGAATTTCTCCTCCTAAACAAGCTGAAGAAGCAATTAATCCTTCATGATATTCACGCAATAATTCCCAGTCGATTCGCGGAGTATAGTAAAAACCTTCTACCCATGCATAAGAAACCAGTTTGATAAGATTTTCATAGCCTTTTCTATTTTTTGCCAACAAAATTAAATGGAACCCGCTACGATCTTCTTTTCCCGCTTTTTCGAATCGGCTCTTTTTTGTAATATATATTTCGCAGCCAATGATTGGTTTTACTCCCTGCTTTTTAGCTTCGTTAAAAAAATGTTTTACACCGAACATGTTGCCGTGATCAGTAATACAAACAGCAGGCATCTCATCATTTTTGGCTTTTTTTATCAGATTTTTTACATCAGAAGCACCATCTAGTATTGAATATTGAGTATGGACATGTAAATGTGTAAATTTTATCATTTTTAAATGGTTGATTTTTTGAAGATTATATCTTAGAAATAATGTAAAAACAAGTTTTTAAAATTAAGAAAACCAGAGTTAAAAATCTTGTCATGTTAATAATTAATAATAAAAATTTGTTAGTAAAAAACCACCTTCTAAGAAGGATGCTTTGAATTGTCCCCATTGGGTGCTTTATTAATAGTAATCTAAGGAATGATGGAAAAATGGAAATTTGAAAAAATCGTTACTTTCAAAGACTCTAATAGGGAACAATTCCTCCCGAAAACTTTCGGGACCAATATTCCACCATTCCAATAATATTTATTATGTATAAAAAAAAGAACATTATCACCATCAATGAAGGTGGATTTAAAACTCAAATTAGAACCGGAATAATATCTGATTGTTTATCTGAGAATTTTCCTGTTAATTAACTTCCTGAATAAGATCGTCTAAATAGATTTTAAAAACGTTTTATTAATAAAATATTATTGTATCTTTGCCGCACGATTTTAAAAAGTAGGTTTAATTATTAATTAAAAACAAGAGTATGCCTGTAAAAATTCGATTAACAAGAAGAGGGAGAAAAAAAGCTCCTTTTTATCACATTGTTGTCGCAGATAGCAGGGCGCCACGAGATGGTAGATTCATTGAAAGCATAGGAAAATATGATCCTATTACGAATCCTGCTACTATCGAATTAGATTTTGATAGAGCATTAGATTGGTTGCAAAAAGGCGCTCAACCTACAGATACTTGTAGAGCTATCTTGTCGTACAAAGGTGTTATGATGAAAAAGCACTTACTTGAAGGAGTAAAAAAAGGTGCTTTAACTGAAGAACAAGCTGAAGAAAAATTTCAAAGCTGGTTGAATGAAAAAGAAAGCAAGATTCAAGCTAAACGTGACATGCTAAAAAAAGGCACAGATGCTGAAGCTAAAAA
>JAUVLS010000203.1 GCA_030600625.1 Bacteroidales bacterium | reverse complement strand
AAAATAGTGAAAGAAAGTTCTCTCACTATACAAGATAAACTTCGGTTCAAAAATTCGCCATAAGTTTTCCTATTTTGCATTACAAATTTAGTGAAAAATATTTGGATTCTAACACAATTCAATTCTTCTTCAAAATGTCGTCCCGTTTAAATCGGGATGATACTTTGAAGTTTAGAATGGTTAATGCCGTTATATATTCAATCCATATTTGTTTTTCACAAATATGGCATTTTGAATAATAAACGGTATTATTTAATAGGTTCTCCAATAAGCGTGGCTGATGTACACTTAGTAATTTCTACAAAAACATAATCTCCGGTTTTATAATTTTGTTTAGGAAAAACAACTACTTTATTTTGTGAATTTCTGCCAGATAAATGATTTGTTGATTTTTTTGAAACACCTTCAACCAATACTTCAAATACTTTTCCCAGATCTATTTTTTTGCTAATTTCAGATAGCTTCCCTTGTAATTCAATAATTTCGGTTAACCTTCTTGATTTAATTTCTTCAGTTATATCATCTTTTAAGTGTCTGGCTGCATAAGTTTTAGGTCGCTCAGAATATTTAAACATGTAAGAATAATCATAATTTACCCATTCCATCAAATTTAATGTTTCCTGATGATCTTCTTCTGTTTCACCAGAAAATCCAGTCATTATATCTGTTGAAATAGAACAATCAGGCAATATTTTTTTTATTGCCATTATTCTGTCCATATACCATTCACGTGTATAACCACGTTTCATTTTTTTAAGAATTTCTGTACTTCCCGATTGTGCCGGTAAATGAATATGATTACATATATTACTGTACATTGCCATTGTAAAAAGTACATCATCTGACATATCCTTTGGATGTGATGTTGAAAATCTGATTCTTAATGTAGAACTAATTTTTGCAACCATCTCAAGCAATTGAGCAAATTTTATGATTTCACCTTGCCTGCCTGCTGGCAGGTCATTATCTTCTGATTTCCAGCTATACGAATCTACATTTTGTCCTAATAAAGTAATTTCTTTATAACCTCTTTGAAACAGATCTTCAGCTTCTTTTAATATCGATTGTGGATCTCTGCTGCGTTCTGCTCCACGAACGTAAGGAACAATGCAATATGAGCACATATTATTACAACCTCGCATGATAGAAATAAAAGCTGAAACACCGTTTTTATCCAGTCTTACAGGACTTATATCTGCATATGTTTCTTCCTTCGACAGGATCACATTTATTGCTTTTTGCCCTGTTTCTACTGTTTCCAGTAATTCGGGTAAACTTCTATAAGCATCTGGTCCTACTACAAGATCAATAATTTTCTTTTCTTCAATTAATTTTTCCTTAAGTCTTTCTGCCATGCAGCCAATTACACCTACTGTAAGTTCAGGTTTTTTCTTTTTAATTTGTTTAAAAACATCTAAACGGCCCCAAATACGTTGTTCAGCATTTTCTCTGATAGAACATGTGTTTACCAGAATAATATCTGCTTCGTTTATATTTTCTGTAACTACATAACCCTTATCTTCCATTACAGAAACAACAACCTCACTGTCTGCAACGTTCATTTGACATCCGTAGGTTTCAATATATAGCTTTTGCGATCCTCCCGAATTTGTATTACTCATTTTGTAAAGTATTTATATAAAAACATTTTTACAAATTTATTAAAAATGAATGCAATTTTAATCATATACTTGTTGATATAACAAAAAAGACAAGAGTGTCTTTAATTATTAAAATAAAATAATTAATTGACTCACAATAATAATTAATATTAAAGCTATTGGATATACAGTTGCATAAGCTACTTGTGGTGCATTTGTTTTAGTCAAAGATTCAATTGCCGATAAAGCTGGAGTACTTGTCATGCTTCCTGTTAATGCCCCTAGTAAACGTAAAAAGTTTAGTTTGAGTACATGTTTTCCAAAAAACAAGGTGATAAACATGGGTATAACAGTAATTGATAGAGCCATAAAAAATAAGTTTAGACCATTATTATTAATAGCATCTATCATTTTTGTACCAGCATCTGTTCCAACCCCTGCAAGAAAAAATATTAAGCCTAATTTTCGTAAAAATTGATTCGATGGCCCCGAAATATTCCAAATGATTTTACCTGTTTTTCCAACGCGGCTTAAAATCATAGCCGAAATAAGGATTCCTCCTGTTAAACCTAAGGTTATTGATGTCTTACCAAAAAAAGGTATGTGTATTTGTCCGATAATTATACCTATTAAGATTCCTAAAACAATGGGTAAAAAATTTAATTCATCAAGCTTGCTTTTTTCGTTACCAAAAAATGTCCTCATTTTTTTCATATTTTCTTCAGGCCCTGCAACATTTATTCTATCACCAAAATGTAATTTGCTATGGACATTGGGAATAATCACAATACCGCTTCTACGGATTGTGGTTATTGTTATATTTAGCATTTGCAGCAATGTTAGTTGTCCTAATGGCTTGTTTATTATTTTATTATTAGTAACAATAAAATGTTTGATTGCATATTTTCTATTAATTGGTAATGGTACATTAGTTTCTTTTCCAATTAATTTTTCCAGTTTTAATAAGTCATTTTTAGTTCCACTCGCTTTTAAAATATCTTTATTTTTTAATATTGTTGATGCTCTTGGGCTTATCATAGTATATCTTTGATATACTATCGAAATGTTTGTGTTGGTTATAGATCTTAATTTAAGCTCACCGATGGTTTTATCAAAGATTTCAGAATTTTCTACAATAAAATTTTTTGTAAGGATTTTGGGATAGTCCATACTTACATCATTTAAATGTAGTTTTTCTTCTTTTTTTAAATCAATTTTAAATATTTGGGGTGATAATCTTGTAATTAAAATAACACCAATAACACCAAAGGGAAAAGCAATACCGAATCCAACCGACGGTAAAGCCGATTGGGTATTTTCAATGGTAATAGCCAAACTAGATGCACTTGTAAGTGAACCCATAAATAATCCAGCAGCTAACTGAATGTCAATGTGATAAATCTTGGACAGAAAAATGGTTATAATTCCTCCACTAAAACTGAGTATGATTGCTAACAGTAATAATTGCTTGCCTTGTTTTTTGAACGATTCAAAAAATCTTGGGCCAGCCTGAATGCCAATACTGTACATGAAGAATATTAATCCGATTTGTTGAATTATTGGAGGAATGCGAAATCCCCAATGGCCAAAAAATAGGGCAACAAAAAATATTGCTGAAGTACCCAAAGAAATGCCTTCGATTTTAATCTTTCCTATGATAATTCCCAGCGAAGTTATAAGAAATAAAACGGCATAATCAGATAAAAATAAATCCATAGGTTAAAAATAGAAAATATTTAAATATGATACTTTATTTTTTGCAATTGTAGAGTTTTTATAATAAAAAGCATTTTAGTAATTTTACTGTCATTAAATTAAAAAACAAAACACTTAATAAATATATTAATATGTCAGGTCACAGTAAATGGTCAACCATTAAAAGGAAGAAGGGAGCAGCGGATGCTAAACGGTCTAAAATGTTCTCAAAAATTGTAAAAGAAATTGCAATAGCTGTTAAAGAAAGTGGTGCAGATCCGGAAGCAAATCCACGATTACGCCTGGCAATGAATAATGCCAAAGGTGTTAATATGCCTAAAGATAATGTTGAACGTGCAATTAATAAAGCGGATAAAGAAGGTGATAACTATGAGGAAATGTCTTTTGAGGGATATGCGCCAAATGGAATTGCTGTATTTGTTGATTGTTTAACTGATAATAAAAACAGAACGATCAGTAATATTAGAGCTATATTTACAAAATATAATGGTAGCTTAGGCAAAAATGGATCGTTAACCTTTCTTTTTGATACTAAAGGTATTTTTACCTTCCCC
>JAUVLS010000191.1 GCA_030600625.1 Bacteroidales bacterium | reverse complement strand
GACACAACTTGCCAAAGAATACTTACCTAAATATAGATATACACAAGAACAGATTGATAAAATTTGTGAGTTAATAATGGTAACCAAACTTCCTCCTAAACCTAATAATGTACTGGAAAGTATAATGTGTGATTCGGATCTCGATTATTTGGGAAGAAGCGATTTTATTCCAGTATCTAATACTTTATACAAGGAACTCAAGGAACAAAATAAGATTGGCAGTTTAAACGATTGGAATAAAATACAGGTTAAATTCTTATCCAATCATCATTTTTTTACACAAACCGGTAAAAATTTGCGCGAGGTAAATAAGCAAATGCAAATTGAAAGAATCAAAAAACTTATTGAAGATTAAAAATTCCAGAATATTTTGTTTAATCTTTTATTCTGAATCGTCTAATACAATTTCGAAGGAAACATTCATAGAATCTCTGTAATCAATGCCAATTTCCCTAATTTCATCATCATAAATGCTGTATAGCCAAGTAACTTTAACTTCAGAATTAGTATTTTCATTTAATGTATCAATTTTGTTAAAAATATCAAAAAATATTTTTGATGATGATGAACTAATCATTTTCATTTGAAAAATAAACTCGGTTTTTTTATTCGGGGTTTTTATGCATTTATCCAACCAGCTTAATACCGGATCATAAAACAGATATATGTTTTCTGGTATGGAATTTCCTTTAATTTCAAATCTACCTGTTTCAGGATCAAAATGAATTAATGGTGTATCTTCAGTTTGTTTTATATAAAAGGTATTCATAATACATTTATAATTTATTAAATTATATTCAAGTTACAAAAAAAAATAAAGGTGTCAATAAGAAAACACCTTTTTAATAAAAAAATTTATATAATTCTACTTCGATAAATTATGCTTTAACACAAAATCAATCTGTTTTTACCTTTGCTCCCTAAAGCTTGCCTGCGGCAGGCAGGGGAACAGGTTGATTTTTCAGCTTTCTCCCTTTAGTCCCGAAAGCTTTCGGGAGGGGCAAAAAATGCTGAAAAATCTTAATTCTGTCTAATCTGTCAAAGTAGAAATAAAATGAATTTTAATTACAAATTAAATCCACCTTTAAAAAATGATTACTCATGTACAGGAACCAGCTCAAACGGAGCTTTTAAAAATTCCTTGAATTCAACCCCAATTTCCTGAATGTCATCATCTCCATAATTATAATACCAAATAATATTAACATCAGACTTGCCAGAGTCAACAATTTTGTTAATTTTTTTAAAAATATCAATAAATAATTTTGATGAAGAAGTATTTATAATATTCATCTGAAATACAATTTCTGTAACCGGATTTGGAGATTCAGCATATTTATCAAGCCAATTAACTACAGGTTCATAAAAGCTTCTTGCATTTTCGGGCATTGAATTTCCACGAATTTCAAACTTTTCTTGTTTAGTGTCAAAATTAATAGCAGGGCAGGAGTCGTTTGCCAGAATTTTCAGGGCTTCCATTAACAATTTCTTTTTTGGATTTATGTAAATATAAATTTAATAAAATTATATTATACTTGTATCAGTTTGATGATAAAATTTTCATTTCAGTTCTCCTGTTTTCTGCTTTCCCTAATTCCGTTTCGTTTGTACTTATAGGTTGAGTCTCACCATATCCTTTATAAGTTAGCCTTTCCTGATTAATACCATTTTCAATTAAATAATTATATACTGATTTTGCCCTGTTATTCGATAATTCTATATTATATTCTGTTGTACCAACATTATCGGTATGTCCTGATATTTCAATTTTCAGACTTGGATTATTATTCATAAACTCTAACAATTTTGTAAGTTCAGCTACTGATTTATCAATAAGTTCGTATGAGTCTGTTGTATAAAAAATATTTTTTAAAATAATTTTTTCACCGGGCGTTATTGGATTTAAAGCCACATCTTTCAAATATGGATTTAATATCTCATGCACACCTTTTAATTCAAAATTATCGGAATAGAACAAATATCCTTCCTTCGAAACGTTAAGTGCGTAGTCATTATCGGTTGGAATACATACTAAAAATTCTCCGGTATTCGGATCTGATTCTGCTTGCATTATTATTTCGTTCGATTCTAAACTAATTAACTCAAACTTTGCTTCTAACTTTTTTTGGTTTTTTGAATCAAATACTTTTCCCTTAATGTAAGATACAGGATTTGGCCTGGCTTCTTTGTATAATTCAAATTCAAAAATATCGCGTCCTTTTTCACTTAACCTGTCAGATGAGAAAAATGCCCTGTTACCTTTAGCATTTACGATTAATCCAATTTCATCGAACGTGGTATTTATAGGATATCCAATATTTACAGGTTTACTCCAGGTTCCGTCATCGTTTCGGCTTACTTTATACAAATCAAATCCCCCCATACCAATTCTTCCATCTGATGCAAAGTAGAGTGTTTTATTATCGGGATGTATAAATGGTGATTGTTCCTGTCCGGAGCTATTAACATTCTTCCCCGGGTTAATTGGTTTCGACCATCTTCCATCTTCCATAAGATTACTTACCCATATATCTTTTTGTCCATGACCTCCATCACGATTACTCACGAAATATAATGTTTTTCCATCGGGCGAAATAGATGGCTGAGCTTCCCAATATCCAGAATTAATTGGCGACCCCAGATTAATAGCTTCCGTCCACTCTCCATTTTTCTTAGCGCTTGAATATATATCACAACGTCCTTTCCCATCGGATCGATTACATGCGGTAAAATACATTATTCGTCCATCTACTAAAATGGTTTGAGCACCTTCGTTACCTTTTGTATTTAATGGTTCTCCCGCATTAACAGCTTTACTCCAAAAATCATTTTCTTTTATACTGATATAAAAATCCTCTTGTACATTGCTTAATCCTGGTAAGCTCTGTTGATTTGTTGGTACGGGTTCTTTATCTTCCGTATATTCTTTTGCCGGACTTGAATCCGTAATTAAATCTTTGGGTATTAATCGTGTAATAATTAAGGTTTGCTCATCAGCGGTTAATGTTGGCCAATATTCATCGTACTCCGTATTAATATTATCGCCTAAATTTACCGGATTGAACGGAACCGGATTTTTAAAGGCCTCAATAGCAAAATTGCAGGATTCCAGTTTACGTTTAGCCTGCGAAATAGATATTGGTTTTAGATTATTATAGCTAAGATATTTCTCAAGATGTAACTTTGCAGATTCAAATTCATTCTCCATCATTTCCAGTTGAGCTAAAGAAGAATATAAGCCCGGGAAAAAATCAGGATTGATTTTAATTGTATTTTTATATGATTCAATTGCATTGTTCCTATTGCTCATTTCGATGTAAATCTCTGCTAAAACAATATGCGCCTCAATAAATTTATCATCAGCCTTAATTGATTTTTGCATTAAATCAACAGCAGTGGTATAATCCATCCTGTTAAATGACTGCAAAGCTTCCTCATAAGCTTTTATGGCTTTTTTATTTGATGTGGAATAGTTATACTGTGCTATTGAATAAGCCGGTATTAAAAGAAAGGTTATAATACAAAATAATAAACTTCGCATGACAATTAATTTTAATTCGACTATGAAGTTACAAAAAAATCTTGAAGTGTAAGATAATGAAAAAAACACCGATAACATATCGATATCAGTAGGATAATTGTTGTGCTATCACAGAGCATAACTTTTCTATACCTGCCTTTTTTACTGGTATTATTTATTATAACTATATTTGTTAAACTATGAGAACCTTAATACTTTTTATATTAATCCTATTTCTTTTTAATCATAGTTTTGGGCAAAATACCCCTAACCCGAACTCAACTACACGTCCTAAAGTTGGCTTGGTATTAAGTGGAGGAGGTGCAAAAGGTTATGCCTATATTGGCTTATTGAAAGTTCTTCACGAAATAAATATGCCTATTGATTACATTGGAGGATCAAGCATAGGATCTATTATGGGCGGATTATATGCCATTGGTTATCATCCTGACAGTATAGAAAAAATAATTAGGAATGAAGATTGGGATATGATAATATCGAATAAA
>JAUVLS010000070.1 GCA_030600625.1 Bacteroidales bacterium | reverse complement strand
AACAACAGGACCATGCTTTTATTACCAGTTAAAACACTGTAAGGGTGCGTGTATACATGAAGAATCGCCAGAAGATTACAATAAAAGAGCTCAGGAATTAGTGGACCAACTATCATATAACTGGCAAAACTTTTTTATTATCGATACCGGCCGAAATGATGAAGAAAAATCAATAGTAAAAGTCGAAAATGGTAAATACACGGGGTTTGGTTATATCGATACTGAGTTTATTGGCAATGATCTTGAAAACCTGTCAGATGTAATTAAAGTGTATCCTGACAATAAAGATGTTCAGCAAATTATTCGCACCTACCTCAAACAATACAGTGTTGAGATGTTAATTAAATTCTAAAGATTAACTAAACGACATTCATTTACAATTCGTCAATAGTCAATCATCCTGCATCTTGCATTCTGTATCCTGCATCCCGTATCCCGTATTCTGAACTCAGTTTAAAAATTTGTATTTCTAATGATTCTTTGTATATTTAAAGTTCCTTGAATTGTAATATTAAACCCTAAATTACTTAAACAAATGAATAAGAAGCTCCTAATCCCGATAATAATAGTTGGTATAATCATGTTAATCTTATTAGGAAGTTGGTTAATGTGGTTTTTTAAGGCTGAAAGATCGTTGAATGTATACATTCTTGATAAAACAGTTCCAACTATGGAACGTACCGAACATAAATCATTTAACTGGATATTAAATCATAACCGATATGTAAAGCCGAATGGTGATTTATATAATGTGGACAAAGATTATTATGGATTTTTCCCTTTAAACAGCAAGTCGCAGGAATTTGATTTCAGGAGTGTTCGTATTCACGAAATTGAGGATGTAGCCAATACATTCGATATGCTATATTATACTGATACTTACGGAGTTTATTATAACGAGTGGTACAAAAGGGGAACCAAGGATGTTAAGCATACGCAGAAGGTTTATGGAGGGTTAAATCAGAATGATTATTTGCTGCTTAAAGAAATGAAAGAACTAAAAAAGCTGGTAATAACTGAATTTAACTTATACAACGCACCAACTAACGGATTAATTCGTGAAAAAGTAGAAGAGCTTTTTGGTTTAAAATGGAGTGGATGGACAGGAAAATATTTTGCCAGTCTTGATACGGCATACGGGAAAAAATTCCCGCGATGGATTGTAAATTTATACATGGAACAAAACAACAATCAATGGCCATTTAAAAATGCAGGCATTGTATTAGTGCATAAGTTTGGCACAATTGCTATTTTAGAACAGGGAACTCATCTTAGCGAAGAAATACCTTTTATTCTTGCTAAACAGGAAACTATAGAACGATTCGGAGTTCCTGAAATGGTGCATTATCCACAATGGTTCGATATTACTTTTTCGGGCGAACAAAACAATGTTTTGGCAGACTTTAAAATACATGTTAATGCAAGTGGCGATTCCATTTTACGACATTACAATTTAAAACCTGTTTTCCCTGCTGTAATTGAACATAAAGGCGATTATAACTTTTATTATTTTGGTGGTGATTTTGCCGAAAATAAAGTAAACAGCAAAACAGCCTTTTTCGAGGGTTGCCATAATATTGTTTCAATGTTTAATGGCTCAAATTATAAAAATACCGACAAATTTTACTGGCAGTTTTATGTACCTATGATGACCACAATTCTGGATGATTATTATCAGACTTTAGATAAATAGAAATTAATTTCAAGCCTGCCTGTCGCCTGCCTGACGGCAGTCAGGGCAGACAGGTTTCGAGTTTTGAAAAACAAATAACACAAAAACACAGTCATTCCCGTCCCGATAATTATCGGGAGGAATCTGTTTGGTTTCTACATTGTCCCGTTTAAGAATACACCCGGCAATTTGAACATCTCAATTCTTTTTGGTAAATTCGATTGAATTTTAATAATACAAGATATGCTGATATTTACATGAAAAGGATTATGCGTGCAATTTGACCATATATAAACTAAGGTATAAAAACCACTTTTAAAAAATAATAAAATGAAACTTGAAAAAATTTTAGACAATTTAGGTTCTTTAGAAAAAAACTCATTCATTAAAATTATTGATATTATAATTTCAAAGAAGCCTAAAAATATAAAGATAATTGACAAAATCTTAAGTTCTTCTGACAAAGGTTTAAAATCTGTAGATAGTCATAATATTGCAACAATATTTCATCTAATCGAAGACGAATTTGCTGAAACTATTAAAGAAGAATTTGTTGACACATCATCACAATTAGACATACTAATTGATATAATAATAAGGGACGGGAATAATATTATGAAACAAGATTGGTTTTCAAGATTATACGAAAACGAATCGAAAAACTTAAAGAAGCGAATTAGCGAGCTTCAAACATCAATAAAAAATGAAAAGTCTGATATAACTATTGAAAGAAAAAGAGACTATACGATTTATAATTCTTGTCTTAATACTGCATATTCTAACGATATACTAAACAATAGAGAGCCTAAAATTACTGATGATGAGCTTTCTATTCTTTTAACACTGGCAAAAGAATTAGAATTATCTCAAGAAGAAACAAAACTAATAAATTATATGGTTGTTCCTGTTAAACAATTAGATATTGATAATATAATTAACAACCTGAGAAACATTGGAGTTATTTTCTTTTCAAAAAAATACAACACTGTATATGTTGCAGATGAACTAGTAAGAATACTTCGGGAAATTAGGGGCAAAGAAATTGCAGATAAATATTTGAGAAGAATACTCCGTCTTTTAAGTGGGCCAGAAATTAACCTAATAGCAAAAAAACACAATATTGACCGGAAATTAAGCACAGAAGATAAAATAAAAGGGATAATAAAAGAAGGAATTACTTTAACAACCATTTTATCATCAGATATTCATAAAGAAGGAAGTAATTTAACTGAAAAGAAAAAATATATTAATGAACTTTGGGAGAAAAGTTTAAACTTAAAAACACCCTTGAAAGGCACAACATTAGAAGATAAAATATTTCACTTGATTAAATATTTTGAAAATCGTGAAAAAGATGAAAAAGTTGGTATTTCAATTAATGGTTATGAAAAACTGTTAATAGACCTCAATAAAATACTTCCAAAATTAAATAAACAAATAAAAGAAGCTTTTGAACTACAAGATGAATATATTTTAAAAAGCGAATTTTTACTTGATTATAATATTAAACCAAGGGACATCCTTGATTTAATCCCACAGAAAGACTTATTAACTTTTTGTAAAGAGAAAGGTATAAAAACGAGGGGAGATGAAATTTTAAATATTTTGGATAATTATAAAGATGCCGAAAATCTTTATCTTGAAAATTATGAGAATATAGGTTTCAGAAATGTTAACGCATTAAAAGAAAATGGAATAACAATAAAAGAAAGTGAATTAGGAATCAAGTTTGAAGAATTAACCAAGAATATTTTTGAAAAATTAGGCTTCAATGTAGATGAGAAATTAAGAAAAAAACTAAACACAAAAAAAGACAAAATGGACATTCTTATCAATCTTAATAATAACGAATTGATAATCATAGAATGTAAAACCATAAAAGAAAGTGGTTATAATAAGTTCTCTTCTGTATCAAGGCAACTTAAATCATATTATGAGTTAGCAAAGAATAATAATTTTGAAGTTAGAAAATTGCTCTTGGTAGCACCTGATTTTAGTGATGAATTTGTAGAAGATTGCGAACTTGATGTTGAATTAGATTTATCACTTATGACAGCTTCTTCCTTAATTAAAATTTTTGAGAGTTTTAAAAAATCAAATAAACTTAAACAATTCCCATACAAGTTGCTAATGCGTGATGTATTAATAAATGCAGATAGAATAATTAAAGCGATTAGTAAGTAAACCCCAGTTGGCTCCGACATGCCTGCCGTTAGGTAGGTTTCGAGAAAAACAAATAAAACAAAAACACAGTCATTCCCGCGTAGGCGGGACTCTGTTTGTTTCCGTATTTCATGTTTAATAATACACCCGACAATTTGAACATCTCAATTCTTTTTAATAAATTCGATTAAATTTAAGGACACAGTTTGTACGTATATGCACCAATTTGATGTAAATAGGTGCAAAATGTACTTATATAAATAAGTTAATGTCAAGTTTGCTTTTTCCTTAGGAAATTGAAACATAAAAATTTATTTGAGAAATACGTATAAAATGATTATATTTGTACGTAAATAAATTGCATCATGGATACTAAATTGACATTGAAATTAGATAAGCATATTATTGAAAGCGCAAAGAAATATGCTAGAGATAAAAAGATTAGTCTTTCAAAGATGATTGAGTCTTATCTTAAATCACTTACAAAAGAAAGTGAAGAAAAGATTGAAATTACACCATTTGTTGAGAGTTTATCGGGAGTGATACATCTTTCAGATAATGATTACAATAAAGACTATTCTGATTATTTAAATGAAAAGTATAAATGAAAAAGCTGTTAGTTGATACAAATATCATAATTGATTTATTAGCGAAAAGAGAAGAATTTTATGAATCAGCGGCACAGCTTTTTTCTCTTGCAGATAAAGAACAGGTAGAATTATATGTATGTTCACTTTTTTTTGCTAATTCTCATTATATTTTAAGTCGGGAATTAAATGAAAGTAAAGCGAGAGAAATTTTAAGAAAACTAAAAGTTCTCGTAAAGGTGATAAGCATGGACTCAAAGATAATTGACCTTGCACTTAATTCTGATTTCAAGGATTTTGAAGACGCAATTCAATATTATGCTGCAATAGAATCTGATATTGATATAATAATTACTAGAAATTTGAAAGACTTTAAGAAATCTGAGTTACCTGTAATGACAGGACATCAATTTATAAAGATGAACAAAAGGCAAACCAAACATTAACATCGGGTCAAAAAAAATGCGATCCCGATAATTATCGGGATTGGTGTTTTTCAAACTTATTACTATCTTTAAACTTTATTAATGGCGGACCTGCCTGCTGGCAGGCCAATGTCAATAAGTTAAGGCTGAAAGCCTTTAATGTATAAGCACAGGGCAATTGCCCTGTGTTGTTGTACATGTTCAAGTTTAGCCCTGAAAGGGCGTCATGTAAAAACATTTCGTCCTTTCAGGACTTTTTCCTTTCATTATTAATCATAGGGCGTTGCCCTATGCTAGTACACATCGTCCTTTTAGGACTAAAACCCTTAACCTATTGACATTGGCCGGCAGGCAGGTAATAAAACGGGACAAAATCCCCGCCAAATCTTACTCGCAGACCGTTGCCCGCCATTTAAAAATTTCAGTAATAACTTGATAAGTTTAAATTAATGTGCTAACTTTGTAATTACATTTAAAAGTTAATATTATGGATATTTCAATTATTCCAATAGGTAACTCAAAAGGTATAAGATTAAGCAAAACGCTGCTTGATAAGTATAACATTAAAGATAAAGTTGAGCTTATACTTGAGAAAGGATATATCATTTTGAAACCAAAGTCAGAACCAAGAAAAGGTTGGGAAAAGGCATTTAAGAAAATGCATGAGAGTGGTGATGATAAGCCATTAATGAATGACGTTTTTGAAGACGAAAATTTTGAAGAATGGCAATAAATCAGTATGAAATCGTTTTAGTTAATCTTGACCCAACAATAGGAAGCGAGATTAAGAAGACTCGTCCCTGTGTAGTTATTTCTCCAAACGAGATGAATAAGTATCTAAATACAATAGTAATTGCTCCGATGACAAGTCAATCTAAGAAATATCCAACAAGAGTTCCTGTGAAACATGACAGTAAGAAAGCTTGGGTTGTATTAGACCAAATAAGAACAATTGATAAACAAAGAATCGTTAAGACTCTTGATAATTTAACCGAAAAGGAAATTGAGAAGGTTAAAGTGATACTTATGGAAACTTATATTGATTAGTTTTTAAATAGTGGGCAACAATACATCATACAAAATGTGGTCCCGATAATTATCGGGATTGGTAGCATACAAACAAATTGCTATCTTCAAATTTTATTAATGGCGGACCTGCCTGCCGGCAGGCAGGTAAGAAAACAGGATGCAAAAAATAACAGCAAATCGTTAGGCGCAAGCTGTACGCAACCCAAATATAAATTGCTACATCTAATATTAAGAAAACCTAAAAACAATCATAATGAAAAGACATTTACACATAATATTTCTTATTGGGATAATAAATTTTATTGTAATAGCTTGTGATGACGATGAGATTGTTAAAGGAAAAAACGTTGAATTATATTTGATTGAATCGTATGAAACTATTGATAACACTTTTCAGATTGATGAAAGCACTGTTATAACAAAGAAAAATCCAATAGTTTATTATTCAGATTTTATATCATATGATTCAAACGATTATATCTTTGAAATTTCAAGTGAATCAAAGGATAAAATAGAGAATTTAGAACATTCAGTACACGGACTGGCATTTGCTTTGAAAGTTGATAATAAACTGATATATACAGGATATTTTTGGCCAAGTTATTCTTCTCAGAGTTGTAATTGGGTGGTAATTGATCCATTGAGATTAAGTTCGAGTAATGAATTAAAAATAATGTTAGGATATCCTGGATTAATCATTGGAGAAGAAATACCAGATAAACGAAATGACAATCAAATTTTAGATGTCTTTAGGCGAGATAGTAAATTGATTGAATAACAGCCAACGTTCAGATGAGCGTAGCTTGGAAAAATAGAAATAACAAAACAGTTGGGCGTAGTTTATCCGCCAGCCGGCGGAGTAACTACGTCTGTGTATTTATGTAGCTTGCAGCTGCAATTGCCGTAAGGCAAAGGAATAATTACAATAGTTAACCAAATAGATAAATATGAAAATTAATCTCAGACACGAAACAATCAATGATTATGCAGGGATAAAAAATGTTAACGATTTAGCGTTTGAACAAGCAGACGAAGGATTATTGATTGAGAAATTAAGGTTGAATCCGGATTTTATAAATAAATTATCGATTGTTGCAGAATCCAATGAAAAGCTTGTCGGACATATCTTGTTCTTTCCAATAAAAATTCAAAATGAT
>JAUVLS010000230.1 GCA_030600625.1 Bacteroidales bacterium | reverse complement strand
CAAAATCAGAAAATTAATGCAAGCATACAATATGCTCAAAATATTCAAAGAGCAATACTTCCCGTTCGTAACCAAATAAAGAATCTTTTTGAAAGTTTTATAATTTATCGTCCTAAGGATATTGTGTCAGGAGATTTTTATTGGTTTACTAAAGTGAAAGATACTGTTTTCCTTGCAGCCGTTGACTGTACAGGTCATGGTGTACCGGGAGCATTTATGTCGATGATAGGAAGTAGCCATTTGAATGAAATTGTTTTAGAAAAACAGGTGACAGAACCAGCAAAAATATTATCTTTATTAAACGAAAAAATTGTTGAATCGTTAAGACAAGATGAAACAGAGAATAATGATGGTATGGATGTTTGTTTTATTTCAATTGATTTAAAATCAAACAAAATTACTTTTTCCGGTGCTAAAAGACCATTATTTATTTTTAAAAACAAAACATCAGAATTCGACGAAATTAAGGGCGACAGAATATCTATTGGTGGGGCAAAAAAGAAAAAAGATGATGAAAAGTTTAATAATCATATTATTAATGCCGAAAAAGGAGATATTTTATTTCTATCTTCGGATGGTTTAACAGATCAAAACAATTCAGAACGAAAAAGATTTGGAAGTAACAGGCTTAAAGAAATTATTCTAAATAATATTTCAGAGCCAATGGATAAACAGAAAGAGATAATAGAAAAAGAATTGGATGATTTTCAACAGGATGAAGAACAACGTGACGACATTACTTTAATTGGCATAAAAATTAATTAACCTAATGATGGATACGAATATAGTTTCAACTATGACAAACAAAACAATATTATCTTATAACGGACCTTTTTACATAGAACTAATATCTGTTTTTGGCACTAATATTCGCAACTTTAATGATGCTTATAGTAATGCACGAAAAAAACTTTTTAAAATCTTTATTGAACTTTCACAAAATGTATCGAATTATTCCGAAAATTTTCATATGGTTAACAATGTGCAAAGAATTGGTGTTGGAGAACTTTCTCTTAAAGAATTTGATAATGCTTATAGTTTTACAACTAAAAACCAGGTGAAAAAGACAGATGCTGAAATACTGACTGAGCGTTGCGAATTAGTAAATGCTTCTGATCAAATGAAATTAAGAGAATTAAAAAGAGAACAAAGATTAAATTCGCCTGGAGAAAAATTTGGAGCCAGAATTGGTTTAATTCAAGCAGTAATGCTCTCTAAAAATAAATTAGAATTTAAAGTAGACAAAATTAATGAGGATTTCTCTTATTTTTCACTAACAGTTAAAATCGATAAATCTTAAACGTATCATATTATGGACAATATTACTTTAACAAGCTCTCCAACTACCCCTTATTTCCCTGAGGTAAATTTTAATGTAGATAAGGGCATTTGCGAAATAAGTGGCGAATCATATATGGAAGAGACTTACAAGTTTTATCTACCGCTAATTAACTGGATAAAAGATTATGCAAAACATATTAAAAAACCATTAAATCTAAACATTAAGCTTATATATTTAAATACAAGCTCTACAAAATGTATTTTAGATATATTGGAGATTTTAAAAGATTTTGAAGATGAAGGAGGAAAAGTTAAAGTAAATTGGTATTACGATAAAGCAGACCCTGATATGGTAGAAGAAGTGGAAGATTTTGAAGCAGAATCAGGAATGAAAATTGAATTGATAGAATTTGAGTAATAATTTTCATTTAAATTATTAAAAAGAGGGTTTTCTGCTTGAAAACCCTCTTTTTAATTTTATATTATACCTATTCTACTTAATAATTTCAACCCAATGATGAGAATCAGGCTCATCGCCATACTGGATTGCAACCAACCTATTGTAAATTTGAGTTGATATTGGCCCTGCTTTACCATCTTTACAGAAAGTATATTTTTTATCTTTATCAATATCGTAAATTTCGCCAATAGGAGAAATAATAGCAGCTGTACCACAAGCTCCAACTTCTTCGAACGAATCCAGTTCTTCAATATCAATAGGCCTTCTTTCGACTTTCAATCCCATATCTTCGGCCAATTGCATAATACTCATATTAGTAATTGATGGTAATATTGAAGGTGATTTTGGTGTAATGTATGTATTGTCTTTAATTCCAAAGAAATTTGCTGCTCCAATTTCATCAATATATTTTTTATGAACTGAATCGAGATACATTGGTGCGCCATACCCTTCGTCATGTGCTTTTTTTACACCAGGTAAACTTGATGCATAATTTCCACCCACTTTAATACTTCCTGTTCCTAATGGCGCAGCACGGTCAGAATCTCTGATAACGGCAATTTTCACAGGATTAAAACCTTCCTTAAAATATGGTCCAACTGGCGAAACAAATACCATAAATAAATATTCATCGGCTGGTTTTACCCCAATTTGCGGACCTGAACCAATTAATAAAGGACGTAAATATAAAGCAGCACCCGTTCCATGTGGCGGCACGAATCGCTCGTTCATTAAAACAGCCTTTGTTACAGCCTCTTTAAAAAGTTCCTTAGTAATAGGCTGCATTAAAATTCCATTGGCTGAACGTTCCATACGCTTAAAATTCTCTTCCCAGCGAAACAATCTTATTTTACCATCTTTACCACGGTATGCTTTCATTCCTTCAAAAGCCTGTTGCCCATAATGTAATGCTGTTGCTGAAATATGTAAGTTTAAATATTCAGATGAAGATATTTCCAACTCGCCCCACTTACCATCTCTGTAATAACATCTAATATTATAGTCGGTTTTTGAATAACCAAAAGGTAATTTACTCCATTCAAAGTTTATCATAATTTTATGTTTTTGATTTTCTGTTTTTGCTGTTCAAAGATACCAAAATCATCTAATGAAATTTTATAAAAAACTATTTTACAACAGTTCTCAATTATTAGTAATAAAAAAAAGGAGCTGTTTAACATTTGAAACAACTCCTCTTCTATATATAATTTAGCTTATTCTATACCTAAGCTTTTTAATAAAGCATCAATTTTAGGTTCACGACCTCTGAATGCAACATACATTTCCATTGCATCTTTAATACCATTCATGGCAAGAACATTTTCTCTAAATGATTTTGCAGTAGCCTGATCGAATATGTCTGTTTCTTTAAATGCTTCAAAGGCATCGTTATCAAGAACACCTGCCCATGTATATGAATAGTATCCTGCATCATATCCACCCATAATATGACGGAAATATGTAGGTCTGTATCTTGAGTAAATTTCAGGAATTAACCCTATTTCAGTCATATATTTCTTTTCAAAATCCATTACATTTAAATTAGGATCTTCCTCTGTCATCATATGGAATTTCATATCAAGTAATGAGGCTGCAAGCACCTCTGTAGTTCCAAAACCTTGATTAAAGCTTGCACTCTTTTCTAATTTTTCAATTAACTCATCAGGAATTACTTCACCTGTTTCGTAATGAGTAGCATACAT
>JAUVLS010000082.1 GCA_030600625.1 Bacteroidales bacterium | reverse complement strand
CCACAATTAAAAGACATTAATGAAAATGTAGCTTTGGGAAAGCAGGAGATTAGACTAAAATTAAAGCCTAAAGCCTATTTTCTTGGTTTAGATGAAAATACAATAGCACAACAGGTGCGTCAGGGATTTTATGGAGGACAGGCACAGCGCTTGCAGGAAGGCCGTGATGAATTACGTGTTTGGGTGCGTTATCCAAAGTCGGATCGACTTACTATCGGGCAAATGGAAAATATGAAAATTAAAACGGCTAAGGGAGAATTTCCATTAACCGAACTGGTCGATTATCATATGGAAAGAGGCCCTGTTGCAATTAATCGTTATAATGGTTCAAGAGAAATAAGGGTTGAGGCAGAAACTGTTAATCCATTTGCTCCCGTTCCTGAAATATTAGAACAAATTAGCAATGAAATAATGCCAGATGTTGAAGCTCAGTTTGCAGGGATTAGATATGAATATCAGGGACAACAAAAAGCCGGAAATGAAGCAATGGCTAAAATTCTACCATATTTTTCAATCGCATTTTTAATTATTATTTTTATCATGATTATTCATTTTAAAAGCTTTAATCAAACCTTAATAATATTGGCCATGATACCATTATCGATGCTTGGAGTGTTCTGGGGGCATGGAATTCATGGAAAGCCTTTATCATTAATGAGTCTTTGGGGAATGGTTGCTTTAACCGGTGTAATTATTAACGATGCTATTGTTTTTCTTGCTAAGTACGACGGGAATTTATTGGAAGGGAAAAAAGTTCATGATGCAATAGTTGAAGCAGGAAAATTAAGATTAAGGCCTATAATTCTTACTACTGTTACAACATCAGTCGGATTATTCCCAATGATTCTTGAAAAAAGCGTACAGGCTCAGTTTCTTATTCCTATGGCAATTAGTTTGGCTTACGGAGTAGCAATTGGTACGATATTTATTTTGATATTTTTCCCTGTTTTAATCATGTTGTTAAATGATATAAGAGTTTATTTAAAATTATTATGGACAGGAATTAAGCCTGAACGAGAAGATGTTGAGGTAGCTATAATCTTAAATAAGCGTAAATTAAAATACGAATCAAATACACGAGATAAAGATGAATAAAAAGAGTTTAATACTATATATTTTTCTAGCGGCAATTGTTTTTTCTGCTTTATCAGTAAAATCACAGGAAACTGCTTTAAGTGTTTCTGATGCTTTAGAAAAGGCTCTGGAAAATAATTACGGAATCGTAATATCGAAATCGGAAATTGAAATAGCCAAAATCAATAATAACTGGGGAACTGCAGGTCGGATACCAACAGTGGGTTTTGATGTTTCATCAATAAATAATAAGGAATTACTTGACAATACAAGCACCAATATGATTTCGGGAGGAATAGGTGTAAATTGGACTATTTTCAACGGATTTAAAGTAAATATTACAAAAGATAAATTGGAGAGACTCGAAAATCTTACAAAAGGTCGTTCGGCGGTTGTTGTAGAAAGTACAATTCAGGATGTTATAATGAGTTATTACAATATTCTACTTCAAAAAGAACAATTGGAAGTACTGAAAACGGTAATGCTATTATCAAAAGATCGATTTGATTATGAGCAAACCCGATACGAAATAGGAGGCTCGGTTACATATAATGTTTTGTTGGCAAAGAATATTTATCTGAATGATAAAGCTTTATATTTAAATCAGGAGGTTGTTGTGCGTAATACTATCAGAAATTTTAATTTTCTGGTAGGAGAAGAGCCCCAAATAACCTGGACTTTTTCTGAAGAATTTAATTCTGATACTACTGAATATATTTTAGGAAATTTAATGGATAAGATGTTGGCCAATAATCAAACCCTGCAAAATCAATACGCAAATCTTTTACTTCAGAAAAACGAGATTGATTTACAGCGCAGCAACTTATATCCTCGATTAAGTTTATCGGCAGGTATTGATAATTCATATTCATGGATTAATTCCGAAGGGCAGGCAGAAATTTATAATGAGGCACTTACTCCATATGGAAATGTGAGCTTGTCGTATGATATTTATTCGGCAGGAAATCGCAAAAGAGCTATAAACATTGCAAAGATAAACGAAGAAATAACTCAGGTTGAAACTGATGAAATAAAACATAGCTTAACAAATCAGTTATTTAATGAGTTTGAAACCTATAACTTGCGCAAAGTACTTTTAAATGTTGCTAATGAAAGTTTAGAAGCAGCCGAAATGAATCTTCAGATTGCCGATGAAAAATTCAAATCAGGAGCAATAAACTCATTCAATTATCGCGATATTCAGTTAAGCTATTTAAGATCGGCAATTAATCAATTGCAATCTGTTTATAATTTGATTTATTCCAATACTACCCTAACTCGCTTAACAGGAGGCTTTTTAGATGAGCCCAATCCTTAAGCCTTTAATTTTTTGAAGAAAAAATCTCAGGCGAAAAAGCTAATTGTATCCACATGAAATATTGTGTATTTGCTGCATTACCATTAACGCCCTGAAGAATTTCCATACTTTTGGTAGCATTAAACAATGATAATCCTATCCTTAATTCCGCAGGTATTTCAGCTTTATATTTATACATAATATCAATTTCATCCCCCAAGGATTTCTTTAATTTTGTTGTAATATCAACAGGGTCGGGAATACTTTTTTGTGTTGAAAAATTATGATAAACTACACGTAAACTATTTTTACTGTTAAATGCTACATTAGTTTTAGCATATATATCAACTATGCCTGCATCGGAAACACTTTTTGAGAGTATAGAAAAATAGTCCATGTTTCCTAAAAACTTGTTTCTGGCTCCATACAGAAGATTAAATGAATAATCAGTATCTGATGTACTTGAAGGATCATTACCACTAATAATATCTATTCCGGGCCCTAGTCCAAATTTATTTGAAAATTTATATATCCCTTTTAACGACACTAAATAAGCATTTATCTTCTGGCTATTTATATTAGTTCCTGTTTGATGATAAAAATATCCGTCAATTTCATACTTTTTACTTTTTGTTTTAAAAAAGGGGCCATACGTGGCAGTTACATAAACAGTTTCACTACCTTCTTCCTTTTGATATCCTGACAAAATCCCCATAAAACTTAATTTTGAACTTTGCCCTAAATTTTTACTTAAATATATAAAGTCTAAAAACTTCATCTTATCAGGAGTATATTCATTTCCAATCTTGTTTTCAGCATCATTATTTAAAGATAAGCCTACATCAGCTCTGAAATCTTTATTATCAAATTTGAATAACATCCCATCGTATGTTAAGCCGGTTTGACTCCAATTTCTCTTTGCAAGGAGTCTTTCATCGTCATATATCCATTCTTGCCGCCCGATTTTTAAAAATGAATAATCACCAAGATTTAATTGAAACCATGCTTCATATAAATCGATACTTGCAACATCACCTTTAATTCCTGTCGAACTATAAAGACTTTCATCTCCCCAAACTCTTACATCCTGTCCTGTAATTTTAAAACTGTATTTTTCATTATCATACGATAATCCAAGGCGGGTTCTCTGCGATACAAAATACGCAGTATTATCATCTTCTGAAAACATCGATTTGTAACCATGTCGTATCTCGCCTCTTGGTCTTAATTCTGTATTAATAGTAAGTTGAGCCTTTAAAGATGTAAATGCTATAGCAATTAATAAAGTAGTAATTCCGATTTTTTTCATAATTATTTCATTTACGATTAACTGTATGTACCTTGGATGTAAGATTTTGTTAGTGCATTTTGGGGATGTTCAAATATTTGTTCAGCAGATCCGTGTTCAATAATTTCTCCCAGGTACATAAATATCACATAATCTGCAACTCTTTTGGCCTGCCTTAAAATATGTGTTACCATTACAATAGTATAACGCTGTTTTAGTTTTACAAATAATTCTTCAACCTCCCGGCTCGAAATAGGGTCAAGAGCCGATGTAGGTTCATCTGCCAGTAAAATATCCGGGTCAACCGACAAGCCACGTGCAAGGCATAACCTCTGTTGTTGCCCTATTGAAAGTGCCGATGCAGGATCTTTCAGCCTGTCTTTTACTTCATCCCATAAACTAACTTGTCTTAAATAATACTCAACTCTTTTATTCAGAAACCTTTTTTTTCGTCTTCCACTGATACGCAAACCATAAGTAATATTATCGTATATGTTCATTGGCAGTGGATAAGGAGTCTGTGCTAACAAACCCATTTTCTTTCTTAATTCGGTAATTTCTGTTTTTGGATGAAGTATATCTTCATCTCCATTAAAAATCCTGCCTTGTATTTTAATCTCGGGATACAAATCAGTAAGACGGTTCAAGCTTTTTAACAAAGTTGTTTTACCACAACCTGAAGGCCCAAGAATAACTGTAAGTTGCTTTTCAGGAATCTCAACATTTATATCTTTTAAAATATGATTGTTGCCAATAAAAAGGTTGAGGTTTTCTATATTTATTTTTGTTCCATTAATCATAATTTATCATTTAATTTTATTCTTTTGATATTTCATAGAAAAACCGCGTGATACAATACTAATTATTAAAACTATCACGGTTAAAACCACAGCTGATGCATACGCCCTGTTTTGTACTTCGGGTATTGGTGAACTCAATTGAAAAAATACTGATAATGGTAAAGTTGCAGTAGGCTGTGAAAGTGAGGTTGGAATATAATCGGTATATCCTGCTGTAAAAAGTACAGCTGCGGCATCGCCAATTGCTCTTCCGAATGCGAGTAAAATAGCAGTTATTATTCCTGGGATGCATTGTCTGAGCATAACCCTGAATGCTGTTTCAGATCGGGTTGAACCCAAAGAAAATGCTGACTCCAGTAAGCCCTTGGGAACTGTTTTCAATACTTCGTCCATTGAACGAACCATTATAGGAATTATAAATAAAGTAACTGTTAATATTCCTGCTAATAAAGAAGTGCGCAAGCCTAATAATACCATTAAAGTAAAGCCGAAAGCACCGTACACTATTGAGGGAACTCCCCATAAAAGATCAAGGAAAAATCGAATAAAATTCACAACATTTTTCTGTTTCAATTTATGAACATTCATGTAAAGGGCAAGCGGAAGACTAACAGCTAATGCAAGTGATGTTGCACCACCTGACAGATACAAAGATCCTATTATTGCATTCAAAATACCGCCTTCTTTTCCAAAATAATAACCACCTTTAGGAGTTTGTGTAATCATGCTCCACGATAATGAAGGCATGCCTTTTACAAGAATGCTGATAATAATTGCCAACAATGCGACTATAATTATAACAGTAGAGATTATCATTAATACCCTGTAAAACAGTTCTTCCGATTTTCTTAAAAGCTGCCGATTCATTTTAAATCTTCTTTTCATAATGTATAATAATATATCTCGATCCCATATTGAAAATAGTAACCACAATAAATAATATTAATGCTGCCAGCATTAATGCCGAATCATACATTGGGATAGACAACATCTCCCCATAATTGTTAGCAATCAGCGCAGGTAACGGGTAACCCGCCTGAAAAATTCCAGTAGGAATATGTACAACATTGCCTACAACCATAAGAACAGCTATTGTTTCACCAAACGCTCTGGATACGCCTAATCCAAATGATGATATTATCCCGGGAAAAGCTTTTCGTGTTAATACTTTCTTTATTGTCTCCCACTTTGTTGCTCCCAATGATAGTGAAGCCTCAGATAATTCAATCGGGATTGTCCTGTAAACTTCAATAAGAATATTCAGAATAAATGGAATTATCATGACTGCCAAAACCACTGCGCCAGCTAAAATGCTATAACCGGACGAGTGTACATTAAACCATCCGGCTATTTTTGAGACAAAAGGAACTATGATTATTATGCCCCATACACCATAAATTACAGAAGGGATACCTGCCAGGATATCTATTACAGGTTGCATTATTTTTAATACAACTCTCCTGGCGTATTGTGTCAGATAAATAGTTGTTAATAAACAAATAGGTGCTGCTATTATGATCGAAATAAATGTTACCCATAATGAGCTTATTATAAATGGCAGAAATCCAAACTTACCCGACATTGGTTTCCACTCGTTTGAGAATATAAGCTCCATTAAAGATTTTTCACCAAGTAATAATGAGGATTTAATTAATAAACCGGTAAGCAGAATGAAAGGCATTGCTAAAACCAGAATATAACAACATTTCATCCAAAAAGTGCTTAACTTTTCGCGTAAATTTCTCCGCAACTTAAAATTAGTTAACACTAATGCTCTCATTATTATAAAATTGTTGTTGAATATCAAATAAAGATTGACGATTTAAAAAGTATTTTCGCTAATAAATTAGGGCATTTCTGAAATCGTTATTCGTTAATCGGTGTTCTTAATTCATTTACTAAAATGACTTAAAAATTGACAGAATTTAATTGGTTATAAAAGTTTTGTAAGTTCAGAATTTAATTTATCATCGGATAATTGAACATATCCTCCTTCTTTTACATAT
>JAUVLS010000074.1 GCA_030600625.1 Bacteroidales bacterium | reverse complement strand
TGTTCCAAAGAATATTCATCCTGAAAAAGAACCTGTCTTGCTTTACTTCCTTCAAACGGGCCTACAATATTTGCTGCTTCAAGTTGATCAATAATTCTTCCGGCACGATTATAACCTATCGCAAATTTTCTCTGAATTAATGAAGTTGATCCCTGTTGGTGTCGCACAACTAACCGAGCAGCATCTTCAAACATTACATCACGTTTTGAGAAATCTACTTCGCCAATTTCATCAAATCCTTCAGGGCTGTATTCTGGCAACATAAATGCAGTTGGATAACTTTGTTGTGACCCGATGTATTCAGTAATTCTATCTAATTCAGGTGTGTCAATAAATGCACATTGTAATCGTACTAAATCACCACCTGTTGATATTAACAGGTCTCCTCGTCCAATTAAATGATTTGCACCGGGACTGTCTAATATTGTTCTGGAGTCAATCATGGAAGAAACTCTAAAAGCAAGTCGTGCCGGAAAGTTTGCTTTAATTACACCTGTAATAATATTGGTCGAAGGTCTTTGGGTTGCAATAATAAGATGTATTCCTATTGCACGTGCTAATTGGGCTAATCGAGCAATTGGCCCTTCAATTTCTTTCCCTGCAGTCATAATGAGATCAGCAAATTCATCAACAATAACAACAATATATGGTAAATATTTATGACCTTTTTCCGGACTTAGTTTTCTTGCAATAAATTTGGCATTGTATTCTTTAATATTTCTTACATGAGCGGCTTTTAACAGGTCGTACCGATGATCCATTTCAATGCCCAGTGAATTAAATGTGTTAACTACTTTTTGAGTATCTGTTATTATTGCTTCATCGGAATCGGAAAGCTTTGCCAAAAAGTGTTTTTCAATTTTAGAGTATAGTGTAAGTTCTACTTTTTTAGGATCGATCATTACAAATTTCAACTGTGCAGGATGTTTTTTGTAAAGCAAAGAAGCTATAATGGCATTTAATCCTACGGATTTACCCTGGCCTGTTGCACCGGCAAGAAGCAAGTGAGGCATTTTAGCCAAATCGATTACATAAGTATCGTTTGAAATTGTTTTTCCAAGGCCTATTGCTAAGTCATACTTTGATTCACTAAAAACCTTTGATTCAAGAATAGAACGCATCGAAACTATTTCCGGTTTTTGATTTGGAACTTCAATTCCAATTGTTCCTCGTCCCGGGATTGGAGCAATTATGCGAATTCCTAATGCAGATAAACTTAAAGCTATATCATCTTCCAGATTTTTAATTTTTGAAATTCTAACACCGGGAGCAGGTATAATTTCGTAAAGAGTCACTGTTGGCCCAACAGTAGCTTTAATTTTATCAATCTGTATTTTATAATTTGCCAGTGTTTCAACAATACGATTCTTATTTGCTATGATTTCATCTTTGTCAATTTCGCCATTGGTATTTTGACCATGATCTTCAAGTAAATCTAAAGGAGGTAACTTATAAGAAGATAGCTCAAGTGTAGGATCATAATCTTCAAGTTGGTAATTTTTAAAATTACCATTTAATTTTTCTTCTTTATGCTTTTCCTCTATAGTAAGCTCTATATCCTCTTCTTTTTCAGGCGTATCATTTAGATCTTTGTCCTGCTTTATTTGAGCAGTAATCGTTTCTGTTTCAGTTTTTTCGATATTTTTTGTAATAAAAATCAAATCTTCATCAATACTTTCTTCTTTAGATTCGCTTTGTTGATTACTTTGTAAATCTTCTTGCGATTCATTTTGATCTTCTGTTGAAGATTGATCCTCAAATTCAGCATAATCTTTTTTAAATAATCCTGCAGATAATTTAATAATCCAATCGTATGATTTTTTAAAAGACAGAATAATAAATGAAATTATAGCGATAGAAAGTAAAAATGCAGTTCCAACTTTTCCTAAAAAAGAATTTAGCCATTGTGCAATAATAAAACCATGTCCTCCTCCTAAACCGCTCCCTAAATAGCCATTTGAATTATCAAATAAATAACCTAAAAAAACAGATAATATTATTGTGCCAATAATAGCAATTTTAAATGCTTTGCGAATAGAGTAAATTTTAATATTAAAAAAACGAAATCCTATAACGAATAATAGGAAAGGAAATGTAAATGATGCAATACCAAACCATTTATTTATAAATAAATTTGCAAAGTGAGCTCCGGCTTTCCCTGACCAGTTTTCGACAGATATTTCAGTAGCAGAAATAACTTTTGAAAATTGAAAACTCTGATCAACCTTCCATGTGAAAAAATATGAAATAAATGCTAAAGTTAAAAAGGCTGACATGAAAATAGTTGTCACTCCTAAAATAATTTTTAAGCGTTCATCGGATAATAATTTCTTTTTCTTTTTTTTAACTCTCGTTTTATTATTGCTTTTTTTAGCCATTGATTATTTAATAACAAATTGTTGTTTACCTTGAAGCATGAAATTTACTGCAAAGTAAAATAAATTAACATAAAAATTAACAGAAAATATGATTTATATAAAAAACGATTAATAAACGAATTATTGTTTAAGTAATTCCATGATTTCAATCATCGTCTTTTTATTGATTGAAACATAACCTTTTGGTATTTTGAAGTCGTCAGAAGAAATTTCAGCTTCCTGAACTTTAGTTGCAGTAAGCTCCATAGGCATATCGTAAAGTTTTATTGGAAATTCAAGTAATACACCCTCAATTGATTTGAAAGGTGTTTGGGCATTTACATTATTTATAATTATATCATTTGTATAATAAATAAAGAATGGCTCTACACTTGAATCAGGTATAATTATTTTAGCTTTTTGACTTTTAAATCCACATATTTCTATGGTAGTATCCTGAAGTTCAATTTTCATTCCTGGCAGATCGTCAAAAAACATAGAGTTATCATTAATTTTTTCAATGTATTTATATTTTTTATTCAATACTTTAACAAGTGTAATGTTTCTTTTTTCTTTAAAATTTTGAATATGAGTAAAGCTTACTATTCCCGAGAATCCCTCGATTTTATTAATTGTATTATTGTTTTTAAATTTTATGGTCATTTTTTTTGGTAACAAACCTTTCATGAAACTATCCAGCGAATCATCAAGATATTCTATGTCGTATTCAATATAACCTTCCTTAATGTGATCTTTATGCTGAATCTTTTTACATGAATTTAATGATGTAAAGACCAGTGCAATAATAACAAATGCTTTTATTTTCATATACGTCAATTAAAAGTTGTATATTAATAATGTGCAAAATAATTAACTAAAATAACGAAAGAAAAGAAAAAATCAAAGTCTTATTATAAGTATAACTTAATTATTTGATAAAAGCATAAAAAATGTCTTTTAACATTTGTTTGATAGTATATTAATGTGATTAGATTTCATATTTTTGAAATGTTTTTTTATAAATTTGTAACTCAAATTACTAATTATATATAAATTGATGGATATGAATAAATTAGCTGTAATTGCATTAGGTGGAAATGCACTTTTGCGCGGTGATCAAATAGGAACAATTGACGAACAAGAAAAAAACACCTTTGCTACACTTGAGAATTTGGTGTATTTAATTAAAGAAGGGTATGATATTGTTATTGGCCATGGAAATGGTCCACAGGTTGGTAATATTTTGATGAGAAACGATGCAGGCGAGCAAATGTACAATATTCCTCAAATGCCACTAGATATTTGTGTTGCCGATTCACAAGGCGGAATTGGTTATATGATTGAGAGAATGCTCAGAAATGTTATGAAAAAACATAACATTGATAAAGATATTGTAACACTTGTTACTTCTGTTGTTGTTGATAAAAATGATCCTGCATTTAAAGACCCTCAAAAACGTGTTGGTAAAATATACTCTAAAGAACAAGCTGATAAATTAGCTGCTGATAAAGGATGGGAATTCAAGGAAGAAATAAAAGCTGATGGTGGTTGGAGAAGAGTAGTTCCTTCGCCAAAACCTATAAGTATAATGAATGAGAAAGTAGTTGAATCATTGGCTCGTCAGGGAAATATTGTTATTACTGTAGGTGGCGGTGGCGTGCCGGTTTATATTGATGAAAAAAATGATGTAAGGCCATCGGAGGCTGTTATAGATAAAGATTCTGCTTCTGCATTGTTAGCTGCAAGAATTAATGCCGATGAGTTTTATATTTTAACAGATGTTCCATATGTTTATATTAACTATAAAAAAGAAAACGAACAAAAATTGGAATTCTTAAACAAAGCTGATACTGAAAAATATTTAGCTGAAGGTCAGTTTGCACAAGGTAGTATGGCTCCAAAAATTAAGGCTTGTTTACAATTCATTGAGCAAGGTGGTAAAAAAAGTGTAATTACTGAAGCTACTAAACTTGAAGATCGTTCTTATGGAACTAAAATTACAATGGAATACGAAGACTAAATAATTGATTATTGATTAACTGATAATTGACTAATCAAAAATCAAAATAATAAATTATAATTCATAAATAATAAATTTTAAAAGTTATGGCATTCAATTTAAGAAATAGAAATTTTCTAAAGCTTTCAGATTTTACTCCACAGGAAATAAAATTCTTATTAGATCTTTCTGTTGATCTGAAAAAAGCAAAATATAACGGAACAGAGCAACCAAAATTAACTGGTAAAAACATTGCTTTAATATTCGAAAAAGCATCAACTCGTACAAGATGTGCTTTTGAAGTTGCTGCTTTGGATCAGGGGGCACATGTAACTTATTTGGGTCCTTCAGGATCTCAAATTGGCAAAAAAGAATCGATGAAAGATACAGCGCGCGTTCTTGGAAGAATGTACAATGGTATTGAATATCGTGGTTTTGGACAAGATATAGTTGAAGATTTAGGCGCATATGCAGGTGTTCCTGTTTGGAACGGTTTAACAAATGAATTCCATCCAACTCAAATTCTGGCTGATTTCTTAACTATGATGGAGTATTCTGATAAGCCATTACATCAGGTAATTTTTGCGTATGTTGGTGATGCAAGAAATAATATGGGTAATTCATTAATGATTGGTGCTGCTAAAATGGGAATGAAATTCCGTTCAGTTGCTCCAAAAAGCGTTCAGCCAACTGCTGAATTAGTTGCTCAGGCTAACAAAATAGCTAAAGAAACCGGTGCTGAAATTATAGTTACCGATAATGTTGCCGAAGGTGTTAAAGATTGTGATTTTATTTATACTGATGTTTGGGTTTCAATGGGCGAACCGGAAGAAGTATGGAAAGAAAGAATTGAATTATTAAAACCATACCAGGTAAACAAACAAATGATGGATTTAACAGGTAATCCAAAATGTAAATTCATGCATTGTTTACCGGCATTCCATAACAGAGAAACTACTGTTGGAGAAGAAATTTTCCAAAAGTTTGGTTTAGACGGAATGGAAGTTACTGATGAAGTATTTGAATCTCCTGCATCAGTTGTTTTTGATGAAGCTGAAAACAGATTGCATACCATTAAAGCTATAATGGTTGCTACATTAGGAGCATAATTTATTAGCTTATATAATATTTAAGGGCGCTATCCCGATAATTATCGGGAGGCGCCTTTTTATTTTTGCTAAAACTTAATTTAGTTTAAAACCTATTTTTATTGCACGAATATTATAAACTGATAAGATCAAAACGATTGGGATGAAAGCAATCTCAATACTTTGAACCCGACTCAACCAAATTACTACAACTCCAATTAGCATAGCTTGTAAAATAATAGACAAATACATTCTCAATTTAACATTGTTTTTTATTTTGAGAAATGCAAATACCAAATATAATGGATTGCACCACAGTAGATTAAAATTATTTTTTAGCTCATCATGTTCTGTTAATAGCCAAACTGTTAATATTAATAATCCTGTTATACCTGTTATTAAAAAAATAGGCAATTGTATTTTCGATGATTTATAGATTAAAACAATTATTAGCAATATAGAAAATAGAAGTATTGGATTTAATAAGAATGGATAATTTGATTTGCTTTTTTCAACTTTATTAAATGTTGTTTCACTACTTACAAGTTTCTTATTATTTACCTTTATATTATTTAATTCCCAATAAAGATAATCCGGTAAAAACATACTCTCATAATTATCTATCTCTTTATCGACACCTTTTCCAAAAATTAAGTTCATTCCAAATTTTAACCAAAGCTTATTTGTAAGGTATTCATTAATTTGAATTCTATACGTTTTATTAATATTTTGATTCTGGAAATCTGTTTCAACATTATTAAATATTAAATCTCGTAATTCAGAAGTGCAATTCTTTTTTGAAAAATCATAATAATAATACCTGTTTTCAGGTTTATACAAATATTCTAATCTGCTTATAATTTTTATTTCATCTTTATCAGATAAGTTTAATTTTTGTTCAATTATCTGCCTGTTTTCACTGAAGTAAGTTCTGAAAAAACTATTTGTACTATGAATTCCTAACTTGTATTTTAATTTACCTTTTACAAATTTTAAATAGAAGTTGGGTGTATCAAAATCAAAAAGACCAAAATTATAAACGATGTCAATAGATTTATCATGGTCAATAATTCTAATTGCGCTATGACCCCATGAAGTGAAAGATTCATATCCGCTGGAGCAAGTCAGTAAACTAATTTCAATCTGATTATTTGAGTAACTATAAGGTAGGACAGATACAAAGAATAATACTAAAACTATAAAGTGTTTTTTCAATTTAAAATGATTTATAAAAATCGACAATAA
>JAUVLS010000079.1 GCA_030600625.1 Bacteroidales bacterium | reverse complement strand
AGAACTTCGTACATATCACCATCTTCACCATCGGTAAGCGGAGCATCCATTGAAACATGTCGACCAGCACTTCTCATCGCATCTTTTATTTCTTTAGGAGCAAGCTCAATGGTATTTGCAATTTCCTCGATCGATGGTTCTCTTTCAAATTTCTGTTCTAATTTAGATAATGCCTTATTTATTTTATTAATTGAACCTATTTTATTTAAAGGTAAACGTACTATCCTTGCTTGCTCTGCCAAAGCTTGTAGTATAGATTGCCTAATCCACCATACAGCGTATGATATAAATTTAAATCCGCGGGTTTCGTCAAATCGTTTTGCTGCTTTAATTAAACCAAGATTGCCTTCATTAATGAGGTCAGGCAAGCTTAATCCTTGATTTTGGTATTGCTTTGATACTGAGACAACAAAGCGTAAGTTTGCTTTTATTAGTTTTTCAAGTGCAAGATGATCACCACTACGAACCTTTCGGGCAAGTTCAACTTCTTCATCGGCTGATAAAAGATTAACTTTCCCGATTTCGTGCAGATATTTATCTAACGAGGCAGTTTCTCGATTAGTAACCTGCTTGATGATTTTTAACTGTCTCATTACTTTGACAGAGTGATTGTTAGTTTAACTAATACGTTGATATAATACCAATTGTTACAAATAAACTCAAATATGTAAATAAAAATCTTTACAATAAAATTTTTTCGTTATTATTATTTAATAAATTGGTATTATAGTTTTTTTAAAAAAAAGTCTATACTTTTTTTGGTAATTGTCAGGAAATCTGTAATATTGCATTGAATTTTCTTTTGAGTTACTAATTCTCCTGCAGTAAAGATCAATCAATTTACTTGTTTATTAATGAAATATAGTTCAAAAATTATTATAATATCATTTAATTCCCAATATAAATAAATACAATGTACGACATTCTTGAATTGAATAAGAAGCTAGTTTCTGATTTAAGAGATATAGCTAAAGGATTACAAATTAAAAAAGTTGAGTCATTAAAAAAACAGGATTTGATCTATAAAATCCTTGATCAACAGGCAATAAACGCTACATCAGATGTAAAACCAGAAAAGAAATCTTTTGTCAGGAAACGTTCTTCTGATAGATCAAAAACTACTGAAACACCAACCAAAAAAGTAGAGCATAAAGTTTTTAAAGAAAAAGAACGTGAAAGAGAGAAGAAACAAGTAAAACCTGAACCGAGAAAGGTATTTGCTAAAGATAATGAAGAGCTTAAAGTTGAAGTAAAACAGGAAGAAAGCTTGGAGAAAAATGAATCTAAAAGCTCTCCTGATAGAGATGATTCATACAAAAAAAGACCACCTCATCGATTTTCAAAAGATAATTATCATAAAAGACCATATGATAAAAGAAATGATAAATCATATGAATTCGATGGTATAATAACTAACTCGGGTGTTCTGGAAATTATGCCTGATGGTTATGGCTTCTTAAGATCTTCAGAATATAATTATTTAAATTCCCCGGATGATATTTATGTATCACAATCACAAATTAAATTATTTGGTTTAAAAACCGGAGATACAGTTGAAGGTACAATTCGTCCGCCGAAAGAAGGAGAAAAATATTTTCCTTTAATTAAAGTAGAAAAAATAAATGGAAGAAGCCCGGATTATATCCGTGATAGGGTTCCATTCGATTATTTAACTCCATTATTCCCTGAAGAAAAGTTTACGATTAATAATAATCAGAATGACAAACTATCAACTCGAATTATTGATATGTTTGCACCGATTGGTAAAGGACAACGTGGATTAATCGTTGCTCAGCCAAAAACCGGTAAAACAGTGTTGTTAAAAGATATTGCTAATGCGATTGCAGCAAATCATCCTGAAGTATACATGATTGTACTCTTAATTGATGAGCGTCCCGAAGAGGTAACTGATATGGCACGTAGTGTAAATGCCGAAGTTATTTCATCTACATTTGATGAACCTGCAGAAAGACATGTGCGTATTGCTAACATAGTTCTTGAAAAAGCAAAACGTATGGTTGAGTGTGGTCATGATGTAGTTATTCTTCTTGATTCAATTACTCGCTTGGCAAGAGCATTTAATACTGTTTCTCCTGCTTCAGGTAAAGTTTTATCAGGTGGTGTTGATGCCAATGCTTTACACAAACCAAAAAGATTCTTTGGTGCTGCCCGTAATATTGAAGAGGGTGGATCGCTTACAATTATTTCGACTGCTTTGACAGAAACAGGGTCTAAAATGGACGAGGTTATCTTTGAAGAATTTAAAGGCACGGGTAACATGGAATTGCAGCTTGATCGTAAATTGTCTAATAAAAGAATTTATCCTGCTGTTGATATTACAGCATCAAGTACTCGTCGTGAAGATTTATTGTTAGATAAGGCAATGTTGAATAAGATATGGGTTTTACGTAACTATTTAACTGACATGAATTCAGTGGAGGCAATGCAATTTTTGCGTGATCGTTTATTGAAAACAAAAACGAATGAAGAATTCATAGTTTCAATGAATGCTGACTAAATGTTTCACAACACATTATATAAAAATGCGGATTAATTTCCGCATTTTTTGTTTGTGTATTAGAGAGATGCGTGCTTATTTAAAATTTATATGAATAATTTTAATAACAGGTTATTTTCGACTTCAAGAATATCATAAATGAGATTTTTGTTTTATTTTTGTAGTTCCAAAAAACTAAAGTTAATTATCTTTTAATAAATAAATTAAGGAGTTTGAAATGTCAAAAAATAAGAAATTTATAACCTGCGATGGGAACTATGCAGCTGCTCATGTAGCTTATATGTTTAGTGAAGTTGCAGCGATTTATCCGATTACACCATCTTCAACTATGGCAGAATATGTTGATGAGTGGGCTTCTTACGGACGTAAAAATATCTTTGGTGACCAGGTTAAAGTTGTTGAAATGCAGTCAGAAGGAGGCGCTTCAGGTACTTTACATGGATCATTACAAGCCGGTGCATTAACTTCTACTTTTACTGCATCTCAGGGTTTATTATTAATGATCCCTAATATGTATAAAATTTCCGGTGAGTTATTGCCGGGAGTATTTCATGTAAGCGCAAGAAGTTTAGCAGCTCAGGCTCTTTCAATTTTCGGTGATCATAGTGATGTAATGGCTGTTCGTAATACAGGATTTGCTTTATTAGCAACAGGTAGTGTTCAGGAAATAATGGATATTGCCGGTATTGCTCACCTTGCATCTATCAAATCAAGAATTCCTTTTCTTCATTTCTTCGATGGGTTCAGAACTTCTCACGAAATTCAGAAAGTAGAATATTTTGAAAATGAAGATTTAGCTGAATTAATAGATTATGATGCTCTACAAAAGTTCAGAGATAATGCATTAAATCCTGAGCATCCGGTTACTCGTGGTACAGCACAAAATCCTGATATTTACTTCCAGTCTCGCGAAGCTGTAAATAAATTTTACGACCCAATTCCTGATATGGTTGAAGAGTATATGCAAGAAATAACCAAACTTACCGGTCGTGAATACCACCCGTTTACATACTATGGTTCAGAAGATGCTGAAAATATTATAGTTGCCATGGGATCTGTTACTTCAACAATAAGAGAAGTAATTGATTACAAATTAGCACAAGGAGAAAAAGTCGGCTTAATTACTGTTCACTTATACAGACCATTTTCAGAAAAATATTTCAGAAAAGTTCTTCCTAAATCAGTAAAACGTATCATTGTTTTAGACAGAACAAAAGAACCGGGAGCAAACGGAGAACCTTTATATCTTGATATCAGAGAATTATTTTATGGAAAAGAGAATGCTCCAATAGTTGTTGGTGGACGTTATGGATTAAGCTCAAAAGATACTACTCCTGCTCAAATTATTTCTGTGTATGATAATTTAAATTTACCGGAACCAAAAAATCATTTTACATTAGGTATTGTAGATGATGTTAAATTTACCTCTTTACCATTGCTACCTGAAATTAGTGTAGTGCCTAAAGGTACTTTCGAAGGTAAATTTTATGGTTTAGGTTCCGACGGAACAGTGGGAGCAAACAAAAACTCAATAAAAATCATCGGTGATTCAACTGATAAATATGCTCAGGCATACTTTGCTTACGATTCAAAAAAATCCGGTGGTATTACTGTTTCACATTTACGTTTTGGCGATAGCCCGATTCGTTCACCATATTTAGTTGGTACTCCTGACTTTGTTGCATGTCATGTTCCTGCATATCTTAATAAATATGATATGTTAAAAGGAATTAAACAAGGTGGTACTTTTTTATTAAATAGTACCTGGAGTGCTGAAGAAACTAAAAATCATTTCCCTGACGAAATGAAGAAAACTTTAGCAGAAAAAGAAATTAAATGTTACATAATAAACGCAACAAGAATTGCTGAAGAAATTGGTCTGGGTAACAGAACAAATACTATTATGCAATCTGCTTTCTTTAAAATTTCAAATGTAATTCCTTACGATAGTGCAGTTGAAGAAATGAAGAAAGCAATTGTTAAAACCTTTGGCAAAAAAGGTGAAGATATTGTAAATATGAATAAATCTGCTGTTGAGCGTGGAGGTGATGCTGAAGAAGTTATTATTCCTGCTGAATGGAAAAACATTGAAATTAAAGCAAAAACAGACGATAGAAATATTCCTGATTTTATAAAGAATATTGCTGAGCCAATTAATGCTCAAAAGGGAGATGATCTTCCTGTAAGTGCATTTGTTGGAAGAGAAGACGGAACTTTCCCCGCAGGTACAACTGCTTACGAAAAACGTGGAGTTGCTGTATCTGTTCCTGAATGGATCGCTGATAATTGTATTCAGTGTAACCAGTGTGCTTATGTCTGTCCTCATGCAGCAATCAGACCATTCTTATTAACTGATGAAGAATTAGAGAATGCGCCTAAAGGTACAAAAGCAATTCAGGGAACAGGTGGTACTAAAGAATATAAATTCAAAATTCAGATTAGCCCTCTTGATTGTACAGGTTGTGGTAACTGTGCTGATGTTTGTCCATCTAAAGAAAAAGCTTTAGTAATGAAGCATCTTGATACACAGATGGACGAAGCTCCTCGTTGGGATTACATGCACAGCAAGGTTGGTTATAAAGATACTATTCTTCCAAAAGAGAAGAGTGTTAAGAATAGCCAGTTTGCTCAGCCATTATTTGAGTTTAGCGGTGCATGTGCCGGTTGCGGTGAAACGCCATACATTAAAGCGATTACACAATTATTTGGTGATCGAATGATGGTAGCTAATGCAACAGGATGTTCATCAATTTATGGTGGTTCTGCTCCTTCTACTCCGTATTGTACAAATAGCGAAGGGAAAGGTCCTGCATGGGCTAATTCATTATTCGAAGACAATGCTGAATACGGACTGGGAATGCATATAGGTGTTGAAAAACTTCGTACAAGAATTGCAGAAAAAATGAATGCTGCTATGAATGAGGTTTCTGCTGATACTCAAGCTGCATTTAAAGAATGGATTGAAAAAATGGCTGATGCTGAAGGCTCAAAAATAGCATCCGCAAAAGTCGTTAAAGCTTGTAAGAAAGAAAATAATCAAATAGCAAAAGAGATTTTATCATTAGAACAATATCTTATTAAGAAATCTGTCTGGATATTTGGTGGTGATGGTTGGGCTTATGATATTGGATACGGAGGATTAGATCATGTATTGGCTACCGGTGAGGATGTAAATGTTCTTGTACTTGATACAGAAGTATATTCTAATACAGGAGGTCAGGCGTCTAAAGCTACTCCGGTTGGTGCTGTTGCTAAATTTGCTGCTGCCGGAATGAGATTACGTAAAAAGGATCTTGGAATGATGGTTATGTCTTATGGACATGTTTATGTTGCACAAGTTGCAATGGGTGCTAGCCAAAATCAATATTTTAAAGCGCTTAAAGAAGCTGAAGCTTATCCCGGACCATCATTAATTATAGCTTATTCTCCATGTATTAATCATGGATTAAGATTAGGAATGGGTAAAACTCAACTAGAAACAAAATTAGCTGTTGAAGCTGGTTACTGGCATAATTACCGATATAATCCATTATTGGAGGCAGAAGGTAAAAATCCTTTCCAGCTTGACTCTAAAGAACCAGACTGGAATAAGTTTCAGGAATTTTTGAAGAATGAAGTGCGTTATACTTCATTAAAGAAATCATTCCCTGAAGTTGCAGACAATTTGTTTAAACAAGCAGAAGAAGATGCAAAATGGAGATACAACAGTTATAAGAGGTTAGCTTCTAATTAATATTATATAACTCAGATAAAAAAGCAGGATTAGTCCTGCTTTTTTTTATTTCAATCTGACTATTACATCACCTTTTGAAACCATATCTCCGTGTTTAAAGAAGATTTCATCAACTTCACCATCGTATTCTGAAACTATTTCATCGTATGTGTAATTGGTTTCAATATAGCATATTCGTTGCCCTTTTTTTACTTGGTTTCCCAGTTCAACAGCCTGTTCTTCAATAAAGTAATTAAGATTGTAAAAAAT
>JAUVLS010000003.1 GCA_030600625.1 Bacteroidales bacterium | reverse complement strand
ATTATGTTAATTCGTTTGAACTTACAAAACGCACTACTACTGTATTAGATATTGTAAAAGATATGAACCAGGTGCTTAACGAGGATAATGAAAAATATTACCAAATTCCCGATAATCGGGAACAAGTGGCACAAATGCTTTTATTGTATGAAAACGCAGGTGGCACAGAAGCTGAATACTGGATTGATTATGAATATAAACGCCTGAGAATGATGATAGAAGTAAAATCATATAATTCAAAAGAGTTAAAATATGAAAATGAATTATTGCATAAAAAAGCCGAAGAATTATTTCCAAATGCACGTTTTTCAGTAGTCGGTGTAATTCCTCAATTCTCAAAAGTAATTGAATATGTAGCAAAAGGACAAGTTAATTCTTTTATGATAGCCATAGGGATTATTGTGATTCTATTAATGTTAGTATTTGGTAGTATAAAAACAGGTCTTATAGGGCTGATACCAAACATTGCACCTGCATTAACAGTAGGTGGCATAATGGGTTTTTTCGATATTCCTTTGGATTCGATGACAGTAACTATTATTCCGATGATTCTCGGTCTTGCTGTTGATGATACCATTCACTTTTTTAATCACGGGCGGCTCGAATTTGAAAGAATAGGAAATTATCGAAAATCTATTGTCAGAACATTCGGAACGGTTGGGGTAGCTTTGGTTCTTACAACATTAATACTTACGGCAAATTTTCTTGCTTATACAACTTCGGTTGCAAATATGTTTATCAATCTCGGAGTTCTCGCAGCAGCAGGAATGATTGCAGCCTTGTTAGCCGATATTTTTATTACGCCAATTCTTTTTAAGCAATTTAACATTTTTGGGAAAGAGAAATTAACTAATTGTTAAACTGTTAAATTGTTAAATTGCTAAATTGCTGTTGTACTTATTGATTTAACAATTGAAAATATACCTAAATAGTCTGTCTATAGAATAGATAGTAAAACAAAATTATCCTGAAAGGATAAAATTAGAATAACCCTCGATTTTAATCGGGGGGTAATGATAATCAACGACATAATCGCAGGAAGTACAGTGTTAGTTTGAAAAACAAAACTAACATCCTGCGGAATTACGAGACATTATAGACAAGCACTAATTAAATTATTATTAACAAAATAAATATAAAAAACATGAAAAAAACAAATAAAACTAAAATGCTATTGTTAGCATTTGCGATAATAGTAGGAAGCAATACTAATGTTTTTGCTCAAAACTTATCAGGAAAACAGATAATGCAAAAAGTAAAAGACCGTCCTGATGGTGATAACCGAAAATCAACAATGCAAATGGAGTTGATAAACAAACGCGCCAAAAAACGAAATCGTTCGGTGGTTTCTTATTCCATGGATATTGGGAAAGATAAAAAAAGCATCATGTTTTTTCAATCGCCTGCCGATGTAAAAGGTACAGGATTTTTAACCTGGGAATATGACAATCCTGACAAAGATGATGACCGCTGGTTATACCTGCCCGCAATGAAGAAAACACGTAGAATTAGTGGTACTTCTGCCAAGAAAGATTATTTCATGGGAACAGATTTTACCTACGATGATTTGGGAAGCCGTAATGTTGATGAAGATACCCACAAGTTGCTTAAAGAAGAAAAATTAGATACTTACGACTGTTGGGTAATTGAATCGAAACCTAAAGACCCGAAAGATATGTATTCTAAAAAAGTAAGCTGGATACGAAAAGATTGCCTGTTTGCCCGTAAAATTGTTTTTTACGATAAAATGGGGAATTTGTTAAAAACACTTACTATTTCAGATATTAAAAAAATTGATGGTTTTTGGACAGCACAAAAAATGCACATTATAAATCATCAAACAAACCATCAAACTATTTTATTAATGAGCGAAACACAATATAATATTAAAATTGATGAAAATTTATTTACTGTATCAAATTTAGAAAAAGGTGTTATTAAGTAGAAACTTCTATGCTTGACAGGCTTGAAAATCAGTTAGTTGTAATTTGTTTTAATATAAAAATTATGATAAAAATAAAAAATTTAACAATACGAATTATTACAATTGTATTCACACTTATTATAAATCAACAAGGATTTGCTCAGAGTCAAATAAATGGAAAGATTACTGACAGCAAAACTAATGAGGCTTTAACGGGAGCCAATGTTTTTTTATTAGAACAACAAAAAGGAACAATAACAAATGAAAAAGGTGAATATGATATAACTGACCTGCCAAAAGGAAAATTTAAAATTCAATTTTCGTTTGTTGGTTACAAAAGCATTATTAAAACAATTGTTTCTGAAAAAACAAAAATAGAGCTAAATATAGAACTTGAACCAACTGTTATACAAGCCGAGGAAGTTGTAATATCAGGAGGGACCTATTCAACCCAACATGAGAATGCCATAAAAATAGAGCTAATTAAAGCAAAAGAAATAACTAATTCAGGAACACCCACATTCACCGAAGCTATTGCAACGATACCAGGAGTTGATATGATTGCAAAAGGCACAGGAGTTTCAAAGCCCGTCATTCGTGGATTATCCATGACTAATATTATACTTCTTAATAACGGAGTAAAAATGGAGAACTTTCAATTTTCTGAAAACCATCCTTTTATAATAGACGAATTTGGTATTGACAGAATTGAAATAATAAAAGGCCCTGCATCATTATTATATGGTTCCGATGCTATTGGCGGAGTAATTAATTTAATCAAAGAAAAACCTGCACCAACAGGAAAAATAGTTGGAGATTATAATATCCAATATCATTCCAATACAGAAGGTTTGGTCTCTAATTTAGGAATAAAAGGAAGTTCAAATGAATTTTTCTGGGGAATAAGAGCAGGTATTAAAAGTCATTCTGACTATGAAGACGGAAATGGTGATTATATCCCCAACACAAGATTTAATGAACAAAGTTTTAAAGCTAATATTGGTATAAATAAATCTTTCGGAACATTCAAATTATATTACGATTATAATAGACCTGAACTTGGTATGTGTGTTGGTAAATCAGTTTCCTTAATTACAGAAAAAGGCAGAAAAAATGATATTTGGTATCAGGATTTAACAAATCATATAATATCATCACGCAACAAACTGTTTCTCGGAAATTACAAAATTGATATTAACGTAGCTTATCAAATGAATAACAGAAAATTACAGACTGACGAATCAATGCCTGCATTTGAATTAGTAGATATGGATTTGAATACTTTATCTTATGAAATTAAAACATATTTACCTTCAAATGAAAACTCAGAGTATATCGTTGGTTTTCAGGGGATGAATAAAACAAATAGAAATAATGAAGCTCCAAATCATGTTCTTCCTGATGCAGATGTTAATGATATTTCATTTTTTGGTTTAGCACAACATTCTTTTTTTAAAAAATTAAAAGCACAGGCAGGTTTAAGATATGATATACGTACAATCTCAACAGAAGAAGAAGTTAATAAAGAAGCGACAGACAGAAATTTTGATAATATCAGTGCATCTATCGGTGCAACTTATAATCTGAATGAAAATATTTTATTCAGAACAAATTTCGCATCAGCATACAGAACACCTAATATTGCCGAACTAACTCAAAATGGAATGCATGGTGCACATTACGAACAAGGTGATATCAATTTGAAAGTACAAAAAAGTTATGAAGCAGATTTAAGTATTCACTACCATTCAAAATATGTAATGCTCGATATTGCAGGATTTTATAACAATATTAACGACTATATTTTTATTGCACCGACTAATGATACTATCAGCACCGGAGATAAAATTTACAGGTATTCACAAACAAATGCAGAATTATATGGTGGTGAAGCAGGCTTGAATATTTGTCCTGTTAATTGGTTCAATTTCAAATCAACCTATTCTTATGTAATAGGTAAACAGAAAGACGGTAACTATTTGCCATTTATTCCACAAAATAAGCTAAGATTTGAAATAAAAATTCAAAATGAAAAATTAGCGTTTTTACGAAAACCTTTTATAAAAATAGGAACATTAATTGTTTCAAAACAAAACCATCCTGCCATGTTTGAAACAGAAACAGATGGATATTTTTTATTAAATGCCGCACTTGGCACAAGTATCAAATGGTCTAACCAAAAAGTTTCATTTGGAATATATGTAAACAATTTACTAAACAAAACCTATTACGACCATTTATCAACATTAAAAGGACTTGGGTATTATAATATCGGAAGAAATATTTGTATCAATATGAGAGTTCCTTTTGGAATTAAATAAAAATGATGATGATGAAAAAATAAGAGCAAAATACAATACAACTGGCAAATGTTTAATAATATTAATATATAATTATGAAACTCAAATATCTTTTTATATCATTTTTTATGTGGCCTTCTTTTGCTTTTTCGCAAGAAAATGAAACAAAATTAGATTTTACAGGCTTTGTTGATACTTACCATGCCGTAAGAAGCAAATCGCCAAACAATTTTATGAGTTCACGCTCACGTTTTCGGGGAGAGTTAAAAATGCTAAAAGGCAATTCATATTTTTTCACTTCTTTTAATGCTATTCACAATAGCATTTTAGAATCACAGACAGGCATAGAATTGCGTGAAGCATTTTTTGAATATACTGCAAGTTCGTGGGATTTAAAAGCAGGCAGGCAAATAGTATCGTGGGGCGTTGCCGATGGTATGCGGATTACCAATATAATTACCGCAATGGATATGACCGAATTTTTGGCACAGGATTACGACGATATAATAATGCCCGTAAATGCCATAAGATTAAGATGGATAAAACCAAAAATGAATTTTGAATTAATTTACGTTCCAATTCCTACATTTTCAATAATGCCCGATGAAGCCGAAAATCCCTGGTCAATATTTCCAACAGATGGAAGCTCTGTTTATGATATTGAAATGGATAAAAAACCTGAATTAACACTTGAAAACAGTGAATACGGAGCAAGGTTTTCATTTTTTCTTTCAGGGATAGATTTTTCGGTATCAGCATTGCACACTTGGAACAAAATGCCTGTTTTTAGCCGTAGTTATTCATCAAATGATGATACTGTTTTTGTAAAAGCCAATCATTATAATTTAGATATGCTTGGACTGGATTTTTCCATACCAAAAGGGCAGTTTGTTTTCAGGGGCGAAACAGCGTATTATATTGGAGTGGCACATGAACTTGATGATGAAACCGTACCGATTAAGAAGAATTCGTTAAACTGGCTATTTGGAATAGACTGGTACCCGGGAAACGATTGGACAATAACTGCCCAATATTCGCATAAATTTATTACTGATTATGTAGATGTATTACTTGAAAAAGAAAATACTGTTTTATCGACAGCAGGAATTACCAAAAAGCTATTCAGGAGCACGCTCTCAGTTTCAACATTCGCTTACATTGATGTAAATAACGGTGGATTTTTCGACCGTAGCAGTATTGACTATGCTTTGACTGACGAAATTCACATTATGTTCGGCTACGACTGGTTTAAAGGTGATAAAGGAATGTTCGGATTGTATAAAAACAATTCGGAAGTTTGGTTTAAGGCTAAGTATAATTTTTGATTTAAAAAATTAAGGAATATTAATTTAGAAAAAAGGTCGAACACATCATTAACAATGTAATGTTGTATTCAATCCAGAATAATTCACGGTCACTCTGATTCGGTTCACATAGTATTAAATAAATAGTAAAATTTGCAAAGGACAATTTAAGTATGCCAGATTACGAAAGAGCAAAATTTATTTTTAATACAGAAAAAAAACATAATAATATGAATGATTTAAAAAATAGGATATATGGAGTGCTTTCCGGCTTAGGTATTGATTGTTCCGAAATTAATGGAAATACAGATTATTACATGGATTTGAATATAGATTTATTAGATTTTACAAAAATTATAGTTGCACTTGAGAAAGAATTTAAAATTAAGATTCCTGATACTGATATACTTGGCCTTGAAACTATTTCGGATACTTTGGAATATTTAGAAGGAAGAATCATAAAATGTTGACTTATTCAATAAATATATATCAAAACATAATCAAAATACTACTATTGAATATAGTAGTATGTGTTTCTGCTTGTGAAAAAGTATTCGATTATAGTCCTTACAATGCAAATATTAAAAATAAAAATTTAACTAATAAAAATTTGAAAAAGATTAACGAAATAAATACTGACACCTGTTTTTTTTTCAAATTTGCTGTAATAGCTGATAATCATTTTCATTACGACAGATTAAAATCAGTTGTAAACCACATAAATAAAAATTCAGGAATATCATTTGTGCTGCATGCCGGCGATATGACTGATCGCGGAGTATTAAAAGAATATGAATTTTTTTATGATATTATTAAGAAAGTAAATGTACCGTATTTAACAATTATTGGCAATCACGATTACAGATCGAATGGCGAAGATATTTACAAGCAAATGTTTGGGGAATTAAATTATTCATTCGCATTTAACAATTGTAAGTTCATAATGTTTGACGATGTCTTTTGGGAAAGTAATAAAACCCCTGATTTTAACTGGTTAGAAACAGAATTGTCAGATAACGGGTTATATCAACAAGTTTTTGTTATTGCTCATATTCCGCCTTATTCAGATCAATTTAATACTTACAACGAAAATATATATAAAAACTTACTTGAAGAAAACAATGTCAGGTTATCAATTCATGGACATACTCATTCATATTATTATGATGAAGCATATAATGATGGAGTAAAATATCTTGTTGTAAATGATATTATGGATTACAGTTACTGTATTGTTACTGTAAACAGCGATACTACATTTAATATTGAGAAAATTGACATATAAAATGGACATAATTAAATTGTTATATATTCTTATATTTATTTTACTATCCAATATTGTATATTCTGCAGATACAATTCCAGAGCAGAAAAGAAAGTGGTTTATTCCTGATTATTATAAAATTCAATATGCAGGGAACATTGGTTTTATTTCAATCGGAACAGGTTACGAAATTTTTAATAATCATTTACAATCAGGTATTTTATTTGGATATGTTCCGGAATCAATTGGAAATACTACTATTTATACTATTACTCAAAAAAATACATTTTTATTTCATGATTTTAAATTAAATAAGAAAATTGAAATATCACCAATAATTGGGCTTGCAATAAGTTACGAAACAGGAAACAACTCCTATTTATTTTTACCCGATAAATACCCTGATGGATATTATTCTACAAATGCTTTTCATTTTCCATTGTTTGCTGGTGTTAAAATAAAAAAAACATTTAGTAAAGATTCAAAAATAAAGAGCATTGAATTTAATATTGAAGCCTGCACAATTGCAACTTATTTGTATTACTCAATTATTAATAGTGAAATAGAATGTAATGATATTAAAAGTTTAGCATTGGTCTTTACTTTTAAAATTTAAAAAAATATGAGAACCGGAGTAAGTACTAAAATAATATTTCATTGGATGTTAGTAATTCTAATAACAGGATCGTTGCTATATTATATTGAAATTAATACGAAAGGGTTTTTAATAATAATTGGTCTTTTATTATTGACATTAATATTAAATCGAACAACATATTTAAAGCTCAAAAATGGCCGATTAATAATTACTAAGAAGAACTTTTTATTTATTCCAACTTTTAAATTATCTGTAGATATAAATAAGCTTGATAATTTAACCATAATTGATTATAGAAATAGCATCCCGGAAGATGCTCGTTGGTTTGTGGATTTTGAAGCCGTAATAATAGTAGATATTTTAACCGGAACATATTTTTATAAACCAACAAATAAATTAATCATTGACTTAGGACAAAATAACCTTGTTGAAATAGAAATTAATACTCAGAGAAAAAGAAAGATTAGGCAAGAATTGAAGAAGAATTAGATTAACCCGGCTTAGCGCAGACATGAGAGGCTGTGTACAAACGAATTAAAATACTGTATTTAAGAAAACAAAAGCTAAAACACTATGGTAGTAATTTATAATACAAAAGATGCGACTATCTCTTACAGCGCAGAAAACGATGTTTTATTACAAACAATAAATAATCATTTAAATTCAAATTCATTACGAGAATTTCAAACGAAATTTATAAAAATCTGCCAGGTCTTAAATGTAACAAAAATCGTTTCTGATGCAGAACAACAGAAAGTAATTCAAATTGAAGATATGAAATGGATGAAACAACTTATAATTCCTGCCATGATAAACAGCGGGGTAAAATATTTTGCAATAATAATGCCCGAAAATACAACTGGTAAAACAGCTATGAGATTGTTTGCCGAAGCAGTAAAGCAAATAAAAATCAATGTATGTGAAGATTTATTATCTGCCAAAGAATGGATGTCGAACTTGACTGCCCTGCCTGACCTGCCCGTCCGGCAGGCGGGCGGTAGTCAGGCGTCAGGTAGTTTATTAATTAAATAGTGTTTCCGTGTAACCGCTTTTACAAATCACAGCAAACAGAAACTAATTGACTGATTATCAAAAAAAACCGTGCTATGGTTTGCGGATTAAAGGAAGTTAAAAGCTGAATAGGTGCTTAGCGGATTTGCTAATAGACTGATAATAAAATTGCTAATTTTGTGGAATTTTATAGAATTAGCCGCTTAGCACCTTTTTAGATTAAACTCAATTATTAGTTCATGAATATTATTTGTTAATTTGAAGAATAAATTTTAAGCAGTTATGAAACTAACATGGAGAACATTTAAATGGCTTGCAATAGCTGGTTCTTTACCGCCTATATATTTTCATCTAAGAGAGTTAATTCAGGATGAATTTGTTATTTCTAAATCAGGACAAGATTTTGGTTTTTGGTTTTTGATTTCAATAACAGTGACAGTTGGTTTATCAGTGATTGTTTTTAAGGAAATAGAATGGTTGCAAAAAATATTACCTTGGAAAAAACATGTTGCAAGAAGGATCGTGGTCGAATTTTTAGTGACTTTGTCAACTGTTTTATTTGGAATGTTGATACTTTCCAGACTTACTCATGGTATGCATTGTAAGATGTTCCCTGAAAAGTTATCATATTTATCACACTTGTTCGAAGAATTAACCACGGGAATGGTACTTTGGTCGATTTTGATTAGTATTACGGAAGGGGTGTATTTTTTTAATCAATGGAAAGATGGATTAGTTTTATCCGAAAAATTAAAAAAGGAAAAAGTTGAATCTCAAATAGAAGCACTGCGTAATCAGGCTAATCCGCATTTTTTGTTTAATAGCTTAAATGTTTTATCATCACTGGTTCATTCCGATCCCGATAAAGCAGAAGAATTTATAAATAAGTTTGCTTCGGTATATAGATATGTGCTTAATATTCAGAATAAAAACCTTGTAACTTTAAAAGAAGAACTTGACTTTCTTAATTCTTATATTTATTTACAAAAAATCAGATTCAAAGAAGGATTGGAAATTACGATTGATTTAAATAAAGAAATTGAAGAATACTTCGTGCTTCCTTTTTCATTACAATTTATGGTCGAAAATGCAATAAAACACAATATTGTAAGTAAAGATTCGCCTTTAAAAGTGAACATATTTCTTAAAGAAGATAAAATATGTGTTACAAATAATATACAATTACGAAATAACGAAGATGAGACGACAGGAATGGGATTAAAAAATTTGCAAAAGAGATATTTCTTGCTGGCTAATGTAATGCCTGAATATGAACAGAAAAACGAAGAATTTGTTGTGAGTATTCCACTGTTAAAACCTGAGAAAAAAGAAGAAAAAGAAAATATTGATAAACATGAACGTTGTCATAATAGAAGACGAAAGTTTCGCAGCTGAAAAACTTGAGAGGCAACTTATTGCACTCGATACGGGTATTAATGTTATTGCTAAAATCGAATCGGTAAAAAATGCAGTAAGTTGGTTAAAAGAAAATAAATCCGATCTTATTTTTCTAGATATTCATTTATCTGATGGTTTATGTTTCCGTATTTTCGATGAAGTAGAGATAAAAACTCCGATTATATTTACTACGGCATATGATCAATATGCAATACAAGCATTTAAAGTAAACAGTATCGATTATCTTCTGAAACCAATTAATAAATTTGAATTAGCAGCCAGTTACGAAAAATATAAAGAATTACATCAAAAAGAAAATACTGTCGATTATTCTGCTTTAAAAGAAATAATAGGGGATATGCGGGAGAAGAAATATCAGAAACGCTTTTTGGTTGTTGAAGGAGATACAATAAAAACAGTTTTAATTGAGAATATAGCATATTTTTTTGCCGAAGGTAAATATGCTTTCCTTGTTGAAAAAGAAGGAGAACGATATTTAATTGATCATACTCTTGAACATTTAACTGTTATACTTAATCCTGATGAATTCTTCAGAATTAATCGTCAGGTTATTGTTCATTTAGATAGTATAAAAAAAATGCACACATGGTTTAGCCGAAGAATAAAACTCGAATTAATCCTTCCATTTGAAAAAGAAACCATTGTTAGTACTGAACGTGTTAAAGATTTTAAAGAGTGGTTGAATCAGTAATAATTTGTTAGTGATTGATTTAATTACATCATTATTTTATAAAGCTAAAGTAGAATAAAAAGTGTATCGAAAATATAAAGGGTTTTCCAAATTTAAGGAAAGCTTTTTTTAATGAAACTTGAAACTCTGAACTAGGAACTCGGAACTAACTTATTCATTATATTTTTAAACCGAGTGTTACTAATAGAATGTTCGGCAATAAGTTTTCCATCATATAAAATACAAAATGTTCCAAAAGCACAAGGACTATTTTGAGCTTGTTCTGAATTTTTCAATTCTACAATTTGTGGTTTTAATTTATATTCTTTTTTAGCCGTTTCTGATATTTCATTAATTGCTTTTATGGTATAAGGGCATTGATCGGATGTAATAATAATTAATCCTTTACTGTATTTGCTTATTCTTTCTTCCCAACTACTATTAAATATTGGTTTTTCAGAGTTTTTATTGAAAGATTTATATAATAATTCAAAATCAGGTTTGGCTGTATTGGCAATTTCAAATCCATTTTTAATGAATAAATCTTTGCTTGCCATCCATGTTCCTTTTCTTGTTACAACAGCAACTCCAAGCATGTTTTGCTTTTTTACATCATCAATACATGAATTAAGAAGCATTTGCCCATATCCTTTTCCCTTTATGGCTTTTGGAACAATAAAAATGCAATGTATAAACATGTAATTCTTAGCGTTTACCGGACGCCATGCAAATTCTCCGGGAATGTATTCTATAGCTCCAACGGTACCTTTTCCTTCAGAATAAAGTGCTTTGTATTTCATTCCTTCTTTGAATCGCTCTTTGGTCCATTCAATTTTACGGCGGTAACCTTCCATTTTCAGGTTCTTATATCCACACATTCCAAATTCATGGACATTTTCAGTAGTTGCTTCTATTATTTTAAGATTACTCATATTTAATAACTTTAAATTTAAAACTTTGAACCTGAAACCTAACTGCCGTCAGGCAGGCTAGGAACTAGCAACTTTCAGTTGCCACAACACTTTTTATACTTTTTTCCACTTCCACAAGGACATGGGTCATTCCTGTTAATTTCATGACTTGATGATTTCTTATGTTTTTTTGCCATTTTCTGATCAAAAATTTCTTCAAGTAAAGTATAGAGTTTTGGATGTTTTTGTTTAAGCAATTTAGGCCTTTCAAAAAAGTATTCACTTATAACTGCAAAAAACTCTGTATTATTGGTTGCACCATAAGGATTAATATCTGATTGACCTTCATATATTTCTTCAATCTTCTTTTGAATTAAATCAATCCATGGAATAGTATATTGTTTTTCGAGCAGCAAAGCAGGAATGCCATCAGTATTTCCATCGGCTTTATCAATTAAATGTACAAACTCATGAATGGCTGTATTCTTTTTATCTGTTTCGTTTTTGAATCCATGATGTAGGGCTTGTTTCGAAAGAATCATTTTACCTTCCATATAACCTGTTCCTACCATCCCTGCAATAGAACGTTTTTCTCCATCGGTATTAAATTCCTGATTGAATAAACCAGGATATAATAAAACTTCCTTTAAATTAAAATATTGCCAATTTGGAAAAGCAAATATTGGAATTATGGCGCTCGCCGCAACTAATACTCTATCAATTTCAAATACTTCAGTTTTAATTCCTGTAATCCTGCAATTAATTAAAAACTCATGTACTTTAAATTCGAATTGTTTTTTCTCTACTGCATCTATATTATTGTAAAAACTTACATTTTCAAAAAGTATTTTTCGCCAACTTGCAGGAAAAGGCTTATTTGGTTTTTTCCAAATATTTTTCTTGTTGAATTTTTTACCAACGTAAATAAATATTACAACTACAAAAACTATAAATAATAAGGCATAAATATTTTCCATAGATTATTTTTTAAATTACTTTAATCGAAGCCTAAGGGTGTTTTCTATTTCTTTTTTATAAGTTCTGCCAACAGGAATTTTCTTATTCTTAATTTCTATAATATTTCCATAAATGGCATCGATTTTATCAATTGCAACAATAAACGATTTATGTACTCTCATGAATTTATGTGAAGGAAGTGTTAATTCTAAATTTTTAAGGCGTTCTAGCATGGTATATTTTCTCTCTTCGGTAAAAAGATTAGCATATTCTTTTAAACCTTCGATATATAAAATATCATCTAATTTAACTTTTATCGATTTATATCCTGACTTAACAAATATAAAATCCTGTTCTTTATTGGTATTGTTTTTTTCAGGCCTGTTTTCAGGGTTTGATTGTAACATGAATTGTTTTGCTGCTTTATTCACTGCTTTAACAAAACGCTCAAACTCTATTGGCTTTAATAAATAATCAATTACTTCGAGTTCGTACCCCTTTAAGGCATATTCGGAATATGCCGTTGTAAATATTACAAGTGGTTTGTTTTGTAAGCTTTCCATGAATTCAATTCCTGTAAAACCGGGCATCTGAATATCTAAAAAGATTAAATCTACCTGCCCGGTATTAATTATTTCCAGGGCATCGGCAGCTTTTTTAAACTGGCCTGCAAGTTCCAGCATTGGCACTTTTTTAATATAATCAGCCAGCAACTTATGAGCTAAATGTTCATCATCAATTGTAATACATTTTATTTTCATATTAAGTCAATTATAAGATTTACCCTGAAAATTTTGTTATTGTTAATGATTTTTAATTTGTGTTTAGAAGGATATAATAATTCAAGCCTGTTTTTTATGTTTTGTAAGCCAATACCGCTAATTTCCAGATTTTTAAAATGTTTGCCGGGAATACTGTTGCTACATTCGAAATATAGTTTTTTATCATTTACTTCAGTTTTAAGCTTTATCCATGCATTATCATCATCGGCAATATGGCTGTGTTTAAAACTATTTTCGATAAACGGGATGAAAATTAAAGGTGCAATTTTAATATTCGGGTTATTAATTAAATAATCGGTAGTTATTTTTGAATGGTCTTCTATTCTTAGTGTTTCAAGTTCAATATAACTTTTTAAAAACTGAATTTCATTTTCAATTGGTACACGGTCATTATCTGCTTCATTAAGAATATACCTCATTAATCTTGATAACGACATGATCATAGGGGCAGCTTCTTTTGAACCTAAATGTGCCAATGTATAAATATTATTCAGGGTATTAAAAAGGAAATGCGGGTTTATTTGTGATTTTAAAAGTTTTAATTCTGCTTCATTCTTTTCATGCAAAATCTTATTTTGAACTTCTTCTCTTAGCAGGTGAATGTTGATAAGCTTTATCAATGTGCTTATTGTCAGTAATATAAAAACAGCCCCGAAAGAAACGCCATATCCAGGGTATTTATGAAAAATATACGGATAGTTTTCGTTAATAAAACTTTTTACTATTGCGAATCGTAATAAACCTCCAACGATTAAAATTACAGACACTAAAACCAAGTAATAAAAATACTTGTTTTTAATAAGAAATTTTGGAATCAGAATTTGAGAGTTTGTATAGAATATAGAAATATATAATACTGCAATTAGCACTGCTCTTAGCAAAGCATATTTAAAATGGAGAAAACCTGATGTTGTAAAAAAATAGGTGTTAATAAAAATAAAAACTAACCATATTATTAAATTAATGAATAAACTATATTTTTTTCGTGTTATTTTCATTATTAGTATGCTTTAAAAGTAGAATAATCTAAATAGAAAAATAACTTTTTTTCATTCAACTGCACAAACAATTCAACCAACTGCCTCTTTATTTCAAAAATACGAAAAAGTTAATGATTCGGTTATTGGTTTAACTCAAAATGCTGTTGGTTTAAAAAATTAGATATTACTTCTTTGCCTGCTCTATTTTTGTTGATGTAATTTGATGTTGAATTATATAAAAATTGGAATTATGAAAAAAGCAATTATTCTATCAGTACCAATCTTATTGATTATAGTGGGATTTACGCTATGCTCTTTCAAAGCAGGACAAAAAACTATTCATAAAGATGAAATAGTTTCTGAAATAAATAGTTACGTTACACAACAAATTATTCCTGTTTTAAAACCTTTGCGAGAAGAACTCGAACCGGAACTTTCTGAAACTGAGAAAAAAGAAATTGAAGCAATCCGCCTGAAACTTATTGATTTACGGCAAGCCAGGGTAGATGCCGGCATTGATTTTTTTGAAATTATGGAAGCGGAAGAACAATTTACACCGGAGCAGGTGGAAGTTATTAAAACTACCCGCAAACAATTTAGAAAAACCATGATGCAGGCATGGACAATTGCCGATAATCACGAAGTTGAAATTGAATATTTGCTTTTACAAACAAAAGATTACAAAGATCAATGGAAGGTTGATATAAAACAAATTGTAATAAACAAATTAGATGATCAACGTAAACGGTTTTTATTGGGAAGAAAAGAATCTCGTTTTGCGCAACTGGACTTTGGCGAATACTTTATGCCGCTTGTTTTTCTTCTTTACGATACAGAAAATCCCGAATTTATGAAACCCATTCCTGCCGGAGATATTGAAACCATGGATTTTACTATTTATCCTAATCCTGCTAAAGGCCAATGTAATATAAAACTGGATGTTAAGAAAGAAAGCCGGATAAGTATCCGTATTCTTGATAAAAACGGTTTGCTTTTACAAACTATACCCGAAAAGAAATATTTATCGGGAGAATACGTAGAAATACTTGCAATCCAAAATCTAAAGGCAGGGTATTATATTGTGGAACTTAAATCAGGATCAGACAAAATATCAAAAACTTTAATTATAAAATAATTCATTACACAGAAACTAAAATATTACAAATAAATTATTTTTTTAAACCTTTTAAAAAAAACAAAATGAAAAATTACAAATTATTATTAATTGCCGGATTGTTATTTGGTATTCTTTTTACAAGTTGTGAAAAAGATGATGATAATAATACGATTATCTCAGATGACGAAGCTGCCGAAATAATAACTAATTCTTTAAGCACTTCATCATATGGATTTATTACACAGGTTGAAGATGCCGCTAAATTAGTAGATTCAATTTACATTGTTTACATTGTAGATAGTACATTTACTATTATTAGCCCGCCTGACTCAAGGGTAACTTATGAATATGCGGTAAGTTACAGTTATGGAATTCAATTGAATGGTTTGGACACTGAATTTTTTCTGGATTTTTCAACTAATGGTGAATACACGGCTCAACGAATAACATCAAGCAATCAAAGTCAGGGTGAATTTATTGTTTCAAACCTATCTGAAGGTTATAATAATTACCTACTTAACGGTTCATGCAGTCGTACAGGAAGTCAAACAGTAACAATTGAAGTTAAAAGGGACTTCTCAAGTACAATAAACTTTAGCATGGCAGATATTTCAATTGATAAGACAACATTCGAAATACTTAGCGGTTCTGCTGAAGTTAGCATTATAGGCACATCAAATAGTGCAAGTTACGATATACAGGGAAGTATCGTGTTTCATGGAGACAAGTCGGCAACTCTTATAATTAATGGTGTAGTTTATGAAATTGATTTGGAAAACGCTGAAATATCGTAGTAAAACCGCGGGGATTAAATAAACTCTAAAAAAATAGCCATGCCTATTATCAGGTATGACTATTTTTTTATTTTTGCACTAAACAAAACTTAAACTTGAAAAACTTTTATACAATAATTCTGCTAATAATCTATACACTGAGTAATAAAGCTTATTCGCAAGATAACAAACACTTATTAAAAATAGGAATTGATTTTCCATTACAGTATAAAATCGGGTGCGAATATCAACCTGTAAAAAATTTCTCTGCTGAATTACAGTTTGGCTTACTTACAAAACCTTATGACAATATTATTCTTAAAGTAATAGAAGGTTTTGTCATTGATGATGAATTTATCGAAATTATTGATGAAAGTTTTAAATTTGGTGGGATATTTACTATACAGCCAAAATTTCATTTCAGGAAAAGTTATGCAGGGATTTATGGCCAATTAATCCGTTTAAATGCGTCTAATACTTCGACAGAGCTATTAAGCAGTTATTTTAATAAAGATTTTTCAATTTTAGGAAACATGCAATCATTGGAATTAACTTTACAATCAAATCTTTACCAGCTTGGTTTATTATACGGAAGATCGTTTCAATTAAATAATCCTCATTTTTCTTTCGCTTTGGAATTTGGTGTGAGTATGAATATTAATTCAAAAAATTCTTTTTCTTCCAATCGCCCTTATCTTGACCAAACAAAACCAGTCAGGCAATTGTATTCCGAATTAGATGATGAATTATCCATGTTATTTAAACAATGTGTTTTTATCTCCACTGTAAATCTTATTTTTATTTATAATATTTAGTTTAATTAATTGATAATGGTTTCCATATTTCTTAAATTTATATAATTCTTCAAGTTAAATTTAAAATAGGAGGAAATCATGCCTGACACTGTTTACAAAATTATTGAACTGGTGGGAACCAGTACCGAATCCTGGGAAAAAGCCGCTGCAAATGCTATTGCAAAGGCTGCAAAAACCTTAAGAGATCTGCGTATTGCAGAAATCTCCCAATTAGATATGCACATCAAAGATGGCAAAATTGAAGCTTATCGTGCTAAAGTTAAAGTTTCTTTCAAATTCGAATAACAACACTAAGGAGCTTTAACACCTAAAGAATTAATCAGGCCATAGTGCCTGATTTTTTAATATTAAATATAATAAAGATTATGAATAAAATTACACCTCTTGAATACGGCAAATATTACCATGTGTATAATCGTGGTATTAATGGTTGTGAATTATTCAGAGAGAAAACAAATTACGAACATTTTCTTCGATTATATGAGAAATATATTTCATCTGTAGCAAATACTTACGCATGGGTTTTAATGAGGAATCACCTTGCCTGTCCGGCAGGCAGGTTTTCATTTTTTGGTAAGGATAAAGGAAAAAGAAAAATTGGAATATTTGCCTCCTAAAATTCTAAACCCTGACAGATCAGGAAGACCCTGTCAGGTTGCTGGAAGAAACGACCCGTCAGGGTCTGAAAGACCTGACGGGGTCTTATATACTAAAAAAATGCCCATTTCTAAAAATCAATTTGGACATTTGTTCAATTCCTATACTAAAGCTTTTAATAAAAAATACAACCGTACTGGAAGTTTATTTGAAAGTCCGTTTCGCAGGAAAGAAATTACTAACGAAAACTATTTTAAGTACCTAATTTACTATATCCACCATAACCCGGTTCATCATAATTTTGTTGACGATATGATCGAATACCCGTGGAGCAGTTATTTAACAATACTATCGCCAAAGAAAACACGGTTAAAACGACAGGAAGTAATAGAATGGTTCGATGATTTGGACAATTTTAAATATTTTCATAAACAACAACATGAATTGAATAATTTAAAAGGTATATTAATTGATGATTAAAGTTTAATAATATCAAACAAACACTATGAACTTAAACACTTTTGAAAACGAAATTTCACCTGTTATTTTTCAACGGGGCGAAAATTATTATCTTGACAATGCTGTTGCTGACCTTCAGGAAATGGGAAATGGCCAATGGTTTGCTATTGTAGAGGGGAGTAATGACTATGAAGTAGATGTCAGGCTGGGAGAGGATGACGATATACAGGAATATTACTGTGATTGCCCGTACGATGGGGAAATATGCAAGCATGTGGTAGCTGTACTTTTAAAAATAAAGGAAGAAATACAAATTCCTAAAGAAACTGTAAAAAAAGCGAAAAAAGAATCCGGTTGGAAAAAAATAATAAACACTGCTCCTGAAACGGAACTCCGAAAATTTGTGTTAGAATATGCTACTAAAAACAGAGAGTTCCGTAATTCCCTTTCAATCAAATTGTCAGAATATGATAGTGGCGATAATTATAAAAAATACAGAGGAATAGTTAGCAATGCCTTTCATATTGCTGGTGGTAGTCACGGATTTATTGATTATTATCATTCACACGCAGCCATGAACCCGATTTATGAATTGTTACAAAAAGCAGATTGTTTTTTTGAAAACAATAATCATAAGGAAGTATTTAATATTGTTTCGGCAATAACTCCGGAATGTGTGGAAGCTATACAATATATGGACGATTCAAATGGCGAATGTGGCGGAGCTATTAGTGATTCGTTTAATACTATCTCGAAAATCCTGGAATCAGGCGTCAACGAATCTTTAAAAAATGAAATTTTTGAATGGTTACTTCAACAAGCATATAATCCAGACTATAATAGCTATGGATGCGCAGACGAATTAGAGCCTTTGCTTGTTGATGCAGCTGATATTCCCGATAAAATTAATAAAGTTCATAAATTTTTGGATCAACAACTTAAAAATGCAGCAAAAGCGGAAGAATGGTCAAAAGAATACCGTACACAAAAGTACTTGCAGTTTAAAACAGAACTTTATAAAAAATCCGGCGAAAACGAAAAAGCTGAAAAAATCATAACCGATAATATTAGAATTAGTGAATTCAGGGAAATAATAGTTAATGAACAATTAGATAAAGGAAATTATAAAAAGGTTATTCAGCTAATTGAAGATGGAATAAAAATTGCCATAGAAGATAATTATTCGGGAATAGTAACAAGATGGAAAGAAAAATTATTGGATATTTATAAACAAGAAAATAATATACTGGAAATAAAAAAATACGCTTCGGAATTATTTTTTAATGGTCATTACGAAATGGAATATTACAGGATTTTAAAAAGCACATATAGCAGTAACGAATGGCTTAACGAGAAAGAAAATATCATTAGCCGGATAATAAAAAAACATGAAAAAAAATCACATTTTGGTTACTACTTTTCTGATCCGGTTGCTACAATATATATTGAAGAAGGAATGTGGGACAGGCTTTTTAATTTGGTAAAACAAAATCCGCGGATTAATATATTGTTAAATTATACTCAATATCTTAAAAAATCCTATTCTTCTGAATTAGTTGAAATGTATAAACTTGCTATTATGGATTATGCAGAAAAAAATACTGGCCGTGGCGCATACATTGAGCTTGTAAATTACATTAAAAAGATGTTGGACTTACAGGGAGGAAAGGAACAAGCTAGGTTAATTACCAGTCAATTACTGGAAAAATATAAAAACCGCCCAGCTATGAAAGATGAATTTAGAAAATTATAACTTAAAAAATCTGACATGAACAAAAAACTTAACAAATTTATTTCTGAAATTGTCGAATCGATTGATTGCGGCATGATATGCTTTGTTAATACAGACAGCTTTGAAATGGAGGATGTTCCACGGGAACTGATTGAAGATCCTGAAGAGTTTGAAGCAATGACTGGAGAAACCGCTAAAAACCTGGATATAAAGCATACAGATTGGGAAAACTATATTACCATTGAGCCGTTCGAATCGTTCGAATCATTTAAAATTATGGAAAGGTTTATTGAAGAAGTAGTTTCGGACAGGCACTTAAAATACAAACTTCAAAATGCCCTTGAATGCCGTAAGCCTTTCCGCAACTTTAAAGAGATAATTGATTATTCAGATTACCGGCAAGTCTGGTTTGACTTTAAGCAAAAATGCCTTGAGGAGCATGTTGCTGATTTATTAAACCTTGAATTAAACAAAGAAAATTGATTGTATAAACCATATTATATTAACAATGGAAAAACAGGAGTAAGAGATAGTAATTATTTATTTTGCTAATTTATTACTAATAAGCCTTTCCTGATACGATTGAATAATAGCTTTTAAGTATGTTTCAAGTTCTTGCAATTTATCAGTATTTTCAATTAAGTTATTTTGTAATAAACTGTCCGATTTAATATCATAAAAAGCGATTGGTTTGTTTCCGTCAAACTGTAACAGATAATCATCTTCAATAATTTGATAAATTCCGTTAATATAATTTACAGTAAAATGATCTATTGAATCATTTAATAAGCTGTTACCAAAACAAATAAAAGGTTCGTCATAAGCTAAATAATCCATAATTGTTGGAAAGATATCGGTTTGCTGGGCAATAATATTTGATTTT
>JAUVLS010000220.1 GCA_030600625.1 Bacteroidales bacterium | reverse complement strand
GGGATTTCTTTTAAATCTTTCCACTTGTTTACTATGGTTTTACCTCCTACAAATGACCAAATATATTTATCAAAACTCCCAAACTCTTGCCGAACTTTCATAAATGCCTTTGCATTCTTTATGGTAGCATTAATCTTTAATTTATTTCGAATAATACCTTCATTTTGCAATAATTCATCATTTTTATTCTGATGATAATTTGCAATCTTTTTATAATTAAAATTATCGAAAGCAGTCCGAAAGTTTTCACGTTTTTTTAAAATGGTGCTCCAACTTAATCCTGCCTGAAATGCATCTAATACAAGAAATTCGAACAATTTCCGGTCATCATGAACAGGAACACCCCATTCATTATCGTGATATTCAATATCTAAAGGTTTTTTTGCCCAGCTACATCTTTGTTTTTCCATATTTTTAGTTCCAGATAGGACCCCGTTCCTGAATTGTTTCTAAAAACTTACTTACCGACCTGTCATAAGTTCTTTCTACATCATCAGGAAAATAACATGCAGGCAATTGTTTTATACTCCTATGATAAGCAATACAATCGCAACATACACCTTTTTTGTTGCACGGATAGGTACAGTTACAATTTTCTTTGTTTTGATCTTTCTTGCATTCCATACTTTAACAAATTTATTATTATGACAAAAATAATAGATAAAAATCGGCTTACAAATAGAAAGTCCGGTTTACATCCGGACTTTCTATTTAAATACATGTATATATAAATTAAACCAAACCACGAATTTCGGCAGCTTTGGCTATTAATTCAACAATATTTCCCAATTTGAATTTCTCACAATTATAAATCAAATCATAATCAACATTGCCTATACGTCTACCTGCAAACTCGTTTCTTAATTGTGCACGTTTTTTATCCATTTCTTCAGTCAATTTTCGAGCTTCGTAATGCGTAATCTCATGTCGCCTGCTTACTCCATCAACACGAAAATCTAATTGAGCAATCAATTTAATGTGCAATGAATTATGTATATCCTGAAGAATTGCTGATCCTGCTCTACCAACTATAATAACACGACCTTGTTCTCCGATAGATCTAATAACTTCACGAATTGTATTTTTAATCTTTCTCTCGCTTTTATAGTACTTACTTGACAAAGCTTCAATTATTTCATCAACAGCACTCCTTTTTTCGAATTTAAATACAAATTCTATTTTCTCAGGTGTTAATCCCAGCTCTTTTGCAGCTTGTTCCAATATTTCTTTACTTATGACCTTCCAAGGTTCATTTTCCCCATCGTCCATTTTAGTTAATATTTCGGCCAGATTATTTGCACACATATTAGCAGGACAACCAAAATCTCTAGAAATAGTAATTACAGGTCCGGGAGATTCTATTTCCTCCTTTGGGGTATCATACTTATATCTATCTTCTAAGTATTTAAGTAAAATATTTGTCATATATTAAAATTTAAAATTATGGTAAAGATACTTTTTACAAGTTATCAAAATTTAAGAAGGTTTCCAATTTAGATAGTAGAATTTATATAAAAAAAGAGAATAACTAATTAAAGTTACTCTCTTTCGTGATCCCTGCAGGATTATTCGTTCGTTCCTCTCTCATGAACTCATCGCTCCGCTCTTCGGTTCGAACAGGTTCTCATCCTCCTGGTTTAAATTTCAAAATGTGTTCCAAATAAAAAAAGCCACTACATAACGTAATGGCTTAGCTAATTTTGTGATCCCGGCAGGATTCGAACCTGCGACCCATAGCTTAGAAGGCTATTGCTCTATCCAACTGAGCTACGAGACCATTATCTTTTAGCGATGCAAAAGTATAAAAATATCTTTAATCAGAAAAAATAATATGCATTATTTGCACTTTTCTTACAAATAATTGAAAAGTCACCCTTAGACAAACTCAGAGTGACTTTCAGTACATTAAAATCATCTATTATTTTAGACTTCTGCTTTAATCCAGTTTACAAGTCCCTTCATTTCAATAATTTTCATTAATTTTTCAGGTAAAGGAGCAAATTTGAATTCCTTATCATTAATAATTATTGCTCCATTCTCCATATCAAGGTCCACTTTATCGCCAGCAGTATAATTATCTACAATTCCCGGATTTACAATTAAAGCTAAGCCCTGATTAATACATGAACGATAGAAGATTCTGTTACTTGATTTAACAATAACAGCTTTTACGCCTGCATGTGCCAAACCAACAGCAGGATGTTCACGTGAACTACCGCAACCAAAGTTTTCGCCGGCAATTACTATATCGCCGGTTGCAACATTTTTCGGAAAGTTTTCGTCAAAACCTACAAATAAATGAGGCATTATAGCTTCCGGATCTGAACTTAAAACATTGTATGTTAAATTACCTGCAAACATCTGGTCTGTGTTAATATTATCAGCATCAGCATAGTTCCATACATTTCCCAATTTCCTGTTATCGCTTGCTTCAATTTCTACAGTCGAACTTGTTTCTTTTTGATAGGGGAACTTATCTTTATATTCTTTACCACGAGGATCAGATATTTGTCCTTTTAAAGCAGTATATGCAACTGTTGCCGGAGAAGCCAGATAAATTTCTGATTCTTTATTTCCCATTCGGCCTTTAAAGTTTCTATTTGCAGTTGAAATTACTGTAAATCCATCAGCAGGAATTCCCTGGCCAGTTCCCAGGCATGGTCCGCATGATGCACTTAATACTGTTGCCCCGGCATTAATTAATTTAGTAATCAAGCCTTCTTCAATTGCTTGTAAATATATCTTTTGAGAAGCAGGAATTACTATTAATTGAAATCCTTCAGCTATTTGTTTTCCTTCCAGAATTTCAGTGGCAATACGGATATCTTCAAGACGTCCGTTTGTACAGGTTCCAATAACTCCCTGGTGAACTTTTTTACCTTGAACTTCCGAAACAGCTTTTACATTATCAACATGATGCGGAGCTGCTACTAAAGGATAAATCTCGCTTAAATCGATTTCAATTTCTTTTGCGTATTTTGCTCCTTCATCGGCCCAAACTCCTTCAACTTTATCTTTTTCGTAAAAATCAGCTAAAACTTCATCAGCAGGAAAAACTGCATTCTTTGCTCCCATTTCTGATGCCAGGTTAGCTAATGTCATTCGTTGTGCAATGGTCAGGTTTTTTACACCATCACCATGATATTCTATTGACATATAATCAGCACCGTCAGAATTAATCATACCAATTATCCAAAGTGAAATATCCTTAGCATAAACACCGTGATTCAATTTACCTTTCAAAGTGATTTTAATAGATTCCGGTACTCGAAACCATGTTTCGCCACGCTTCCATAATCCGGCAGCTTCGGTTCTGTCGATACCTGCTGCCATTGCATTAAATGCACCTGCAGTACAAGTGTGGCTATCGCTACCAACTATCACCATTCCCGGCATAGCATGATAAGACATTATCTGATGACAAATACCTTTTCCTGCATCATAGAATTTTTCTACTCCCTGAAATTTTACAATATCACGAACTGTCTGGTAATCCGTAGCAAGTTTTGCATTTGTTGGTGGTGCATTGTGATCCAGTACAATCAATAATTGATTTGGATCGGCAACTTTATCGCCACCCATTTTTTCAAAAGTCTTTTTAATACTAACAGTATTATCGTGTGTTAAAACGATATCT
>JAUVLS010000273.1 GCA_030600625.1 Bacteroidales bacterium | reverse complement strand
TAGGAATTATATTGATTATTTCATCAGGCTTTATATCAGGTTGATAATCACAAATAAATCCCGATTGTGTCAGTTTTTCGGGAAGTTTATCATGAGTCGAGTCCACAAACAGAACATGTATGTCTTTATTCATTAATTTGTTGAATTATTTAAAATATACTTTAAATGCAGGTTTGTAGCCTTTTATTTCTCCAAGGGAATTATAAATCTCATAAGCAAGCATGATTGAATGTACTTTTTTTACCATTTCCTGATTAACAGGATTATAATGCCACGCTTCTTCGAACTGAACTCTTGCAATTTTATCCCTGCTGAATGTTGAATCATTTTCTAATGCTTTAATGTCTTTAATGCTTAAAATTTCATTTTGAAAAAATTCATAAGGGATAAGTTCACCTGCATAAACTGATTTGAAAATCTCATCAACCAATGTTTTTTTATCCATATTTCTTAGACAATACTCCGTCCACTCATCATTGTCTGGATTCATTATAATAACATCGTTAACTATAGTATCTGCAATGACTATGAAGTTTTTATCGCTTCCAGGGTTTACAATCTGAGGTTCGTTTTGCTTTAAATTACAAGCGGCCATTGTAATAGATATTATTAATACCCATTGAATAATTTTAGTTTTATTTTTCATAATGGTTTGTATAAATAGTAGCCGACTGCGGTAGCAGAAACTTTCAGTTTACTACTAAATATTATGCGGGCTACAATGTTCATATTTACTGCCATCTCGGCTATTATTTTTATACTTTGTTGTAGGGCGTATTTTTTATCCACCTATATTTTTCAATGATAGATTTATCAATTCTCTCGTTTCTTCAAAGTCTATTATATTCTTGATTGTTAGTTCTAAATCACCAGTCGCAAAATGTCCAATATTTCTTACGTCTCTTGCTTGTCTTGGTAATTTTCCTATTTCGTCTGGATTTAATTTTAAGAAAAGGACTAATTTCTTTTTCTGTGGTTCAATACAAACAAAATTTTGAGTTGTCTTATAAGCAATGTAATATTTTTTAGGCGCTTCTTCTATTGAAGTGTCAAGGTTTACAATGTATTCTCTGATTTCGTTGAGCAATTCTTTTAAGTCGCTATTGACTTTTTCAATGTGCTCGTTAATCGAATAAGTTGCATTTTTTCTTGTTTCCGCTGCTTTTTTACCCGCCTCAACCATTATAGGATTTTTCCCGTTGTTTTCAATAGCAGTCTGTGTTCTTGTTTCTGTTCTCTTAAAAACTTCTTCAATATTGATTATTCCATTTTCATAAATTTTATACTGCCAAAGTTCAATATTTGCTCCCATAACTTGTACAGCATGCAAGTCATATTTTTTAAATTCCGGTGCAATACAAATTACTCGAATGTCTGACCAATCAACTTCAATATTTTCTTTCAATGCATTATTAACAGTAACTTGATAATCTCCTTTGTGGTCAGTAATCCAGTGCAGATAAAAAAGGCTTTGGTTTATTAAATCAGAAGAAGCAACTTTTTTGTATTCAATAATTACCGGGTTATTATCTTCCGAAATTGCTAATGTGTCAATCCGTCCTGAATGTAAATTTCCAGTCGAAAATTCGCTTGCAATAAACCTGCAATTGAAAAAAGTCTCCAAATTTTGTTCAACTAATTTCTGTAAGTCCTTTTCCAACCTAAATTCAGTTGGTTTTATTCGGTTAACTTTTTTATCTTTTATTTCAAATATTGCCATAGTTTTCGTCTTTCTTATATGCCCTACAACTAAAGATTAATGAATTATTTATAATTAATTACCTTTCAAATAATAATCTTTTCCCTTTTACAGATTCATCAAAAATGCCGTTATCATATACCAAATTGCCATTCACAATTGTGTGAGTCACTTTAGATTTAAATGTTTGATTTTCGAATGGCGACCATTTACATTTATATAAGGTATTGTTTTTATTTACGGTCCAGGGAGAATCCAGGTCAACTAATACTAAGTCGGCCCAAAATCCTTCTTTTATATATCCCCTGTCTTTAACCTGAAATATATCAGCCGGAGTATGACACATTTTATTTACAATATCATTTAACGATAATTTATTCTGGTGATATAATTCAAGCATGGCTACTAGCGAATGTTGTACTAATGATCCACCCGATGGTGCTTTAAAGTACGTATTGTTTTTTTCATCAATAGTATGAGGGGCATGATCTGTAGCAACAACATCGATTTTATTATTTTTCAAGCCATTAATTAAAGCTTCTCTATCTTTTGTTGTTTTAATTGCAGGATTCCATTTTATTTTCGTACCATATTTATCATAATCAGCATCTGAAAACCATAAATGATGAACACAAACTTCTGCTGTAATTCTTTTTTCTTCCGAAGGTACCGTATTATCAAAAAGCTCTAATTCTTTACCAGTACTTAAATGTAATATATGTAACCTCGAATTATATTTCTTAGCCAATTCAACCGCTAAGGCTGATGATTTGTAACAGGCTTCTTCACTACGGATTAATGGATGATACTTTAAAGGTAAATCTTCTCCAAATTCTTCTTTATATTTAATAGTGTTTTTTTTGTTGGTTTCTTCGTCTTCGCAATGTGTTGCTATTAATACTGGCGATTCAGAAAAAATTCTGGATAAAGTTTTTTCATTATCAACAAGCATATTCCCTGTTGATGAGCCTATAAATACTTTAACTCCACATACTTTTTCAGGGTCGATCTTTTTTATTTCCTCAATATTATCATTTGTGGCACCAATATAAAAAGAGTAATTAGCTAATGATTTTGCAGATGCTATTTTATACTTTTCTTCCAGTAATTCTTGTGTAGTCGCTTGTGGAATAGTATTGGGCATTTCCATGAATGAAGTTATGCCTCCTGCCACAGCGGCTTTTGATTCCGTATAAATTTCGGCTTTATGTGTTAGTCCCGG
>JAUVLS010000066.1 GCA_030600625.1 Bacteroidales bacterium | reverse complement strand
AGATGGGGTTCGAACCCACGGCCTCCGGAACCACAATCCGGCGCTCTAACCAACTGAGCTACAACCACCATTTTTCGGACTGCAAATATAAAGAAGAATTTTTATATTTTGCAATAATGGAAAAAATATTTTCCCGAATTCTTAAATATTTGCGTGCAATAAATCCTAAAAAAAGTTAATTAGTTTTTTATTTTATTGTTTAAATGTATTTTTGAGCTCAAATTCAAAAATATACAGGTGCTAGGGACAAAGAGATACGTTAATAACGTTACGGGTTTACAGGCGATAAACATCTTAAGATTTCTGACATTCCTTATAATTTCGATAGTTTTTACAAAAATCGGTTTGTCGAAAGAAGAAATAGGATTGTTTGAAGTATCAATTTTTATTGCAAGTGTAGCAAGTTTCTTCTGGGTAAACGGTTTAATCCAGTCATTCCTTCCATTATTTAAAAGCAGTAAAACTTTTGGCGAAAAGGAACAACTTGCCGGGACTAAGTCTCCTGAAGTATTTAACATGTATGTTATTTTAATGTTCTTTAGCGTAGTTGTATTTTTAATCGGTCTAGCCATAAAAGGCAACTTTTCGGTTTTTGGATACAAAGGGAACGTTCCTCTCTTAAATTTAACTCTTTGGTATTTATTGTTAAGTAGTCCCGCCAATTTGGTCGAGTATATTTACATGATTCAGGATAAAAACAGTAATACTTTAAGCTATGGATATATTACTTCAGCATTGCAATTAATAGCAGTTATTGTGCCTGTGGTTTTAGGATATGATGTAATCTGGTCACTTCGAGGACTGGTTTTGGTTTCTGTTATTAAGAATATATGGTTAGTCACTCTCTTATACAATTATTCCGAAATAAAATTTTCATTTCCTTTCATTAAAGAAGTACTGGCTTTTTCCGGGCCAATAATGTTGAGTGTTTTAGTAAGTGGTTCGGCACAATATATTGATGGATTAGTAGTAACTACTCATTATTCAGCCGATGGATTTGCAATATTCCGTTATGGAGCTAAAGAATTACCTTTTGTTATTATGATGGCAGCAGGTTTAAGTTCCGCTATGCTAATGGAATTTTCACGAAAGGATAAACTTAAAGATACGCTGACTCAGATTAAGAAGAAATCACTTCGAATAATGCATTCTATGTATCCTTTATCTATTCTTCTATTGCTTTTTGCTAAACCATTATATAGAGGAATGTTTTCACAGGAATTTACAAGAAGTGCCGATGTATTTGTAATATATATTCTTGCAATTGTAAGCAGATTATTATTTCCTCATACCATAATCATTGGACTAAAAAAGGGACGAATTCTTTTACTGACTTCAGTTTTTGAGCTTGTGGCGAATGTGTTTTTAAGCTTATACTTAGTTAAAGATTATGGTGTTGTTGGTGTTGCTTTGGCAACAATTACTGTATACTTTGTTTCAAAAGTTGGGCTTATAATATACAATTACTTCAAATTAGGAATAAGCCCGATTGAATATATCCCAATAAAATGGTATGCGTTCTATAGTTTTGTATTAGGAGCCGTTTTCGTGTTACTGGATCGCGGGATAATTATAATAAAATAAATTGTCAAAATATTATTTCTCTTTTTTAAACCTTTATTCTATTTTTACGTCTCAGTTAATTATCTAAAATTATACTGCAATGAAATCCTTAGAATCACATTTTGAGCAATTTAGGAAAAATATAGTTGGAATTGATTCAGCATATATGTCTCCTTATGGAGAACAAAAAATTATGTATGCCGATTGGATTGCAGGTGGTAGATTATATAGACCTATTGAACAAAAAATATTAGAAGAGTTTGGGCCATTTGTTGCAAATACACATACCGAAACGAGCGAGACGGGAACTTTAATGACTCATAGTTATCATTATGCTAAGAATCTGATTAAGAAATATGTAAATGCCGGTACAAACGATGTTTTAATTCAGGCTGGATTTGGGATGACTGCTGTAATTAATAAACTGCAAAGAATTCTGGGTTTGAAAGGTTGTGGAATGTTAAAACATAAAGAATGTCTTCAAGAGATAGATCGTCCCGTAGTTTTTATTACTCATATGGAGCATCATTCTAATCAAACCTCTTGGTACGAAACAATTTGTGATGTGGTGATAATTGATCCTGATGAAAATCTCTTAGTTGATCCCGAAAAGCTTCGTGAACAATTAGAAAAATTTAAAGACAGAAAATTGAAAATTGGTTCTTTTTCTGCAGCATCCAATGTTACTGGTGTTAAACCACCGTATTATAAATTAGCAAGATTAATGCATGAGTATAATGGTATTTGCTTAATTGATTTTGCCGCATTGGCACCTTATGCTGAAATTAATATGCATCCTAAAGATCCAATGGAAAAACTTGATGCAATCTTCTTTTCGCCACATAAATTTTTAGGCGGGCCAGGCACGGCAGGTGTTATGATATTTGATTCAAATTTATATAACTGCGAAGTTCCTGATAATCCCGGAGGAGGAACGGTTGATTGGACAAATCGCTGGGGAGAGTATAAATATATCGATGATATTGAATTAAGAGAAGATGGAGGAACTCCAGGATTCTTACAAGCTATAAAAACAGCACTTACATTTGAATTAAAAGATCAAATGGGAATCGAAAACATAGAAAATCGCGAAAAAGAATTAATTCCTCGTGCGTTTAAAGGTTTAAAAGCTGTTCAAGGAGTTAAGATTTTAGCCGATAATGTGATTGATCGTATAGGAGCGCTTTCTTTTTATATTGAGAATGTTCATTTTAATTTAGTTGTTAAGCTATTAAGTGATCGTTATGGAATTCAGGTACGTGGGGGGTGTGCCTGCGCAGGTACTTATGGGCATTATCTTTTAGATGTTAGTCATGATTATTCACGTGAAATAACCGACTTGATTAACCATGGTGATCTTTCGCAAAAACCAGGATGGATACGTTGGTCGATTCATCCGACAAGCTTGGATTCTGAAATTGATTATTTTGTTTTTGCGATTGAAGAGATAGCTAAACATCATAAGAAATGGGGAATGGAATATGAATATGACAAACAATCTAATGAATTTGCTCATAAAGAAATGAAAGGTAAATCAACCTACAATTTAAAAAAATGGTTCTCGCTTTAATAAATGATTAAAAAATAGTGATTTAATTTTGTATTTAGAATAACAATATTTAATTTTGCAAGCCATTAAGTTTTATAATAGAACAAAAGTATAGCAAAATATAAAGGAGTTTAAAGATGAAAAAGGGAATACATCCGGAGAATTATCGTTTAATAGTTTTTAAGGATATGTCAAATGGTGAAATGATTTTAACAAAATCAACGGCACCTACAAAAGAAACTATTAAATATGATGATGGAAATGAATATCCATTAATTAAAGTTGAAATTTCAAATACTTCTCATCCATTTTATACTGGTAAGATGACACTTGTTGACACTGCTGGACGTGTTGATAAATACATGAATAAGTATAAAAAACATGTAGACAAGAAGAAATAACTAAAACTCTATATAAAATTTGAAAAGCTCCGAATTTCGGAGTTTTTTTTATGTAAATTTGTCAAGGTTATTAAAAAACTGCGTTATGAATTATATTTTATTTGACGATAAATCCTGGGATAATTTATTACCATTAACCTTTACCAGACCTGTTTGCGAAGTTCGATCAGGGATCTTGACTATTAAAGAAAAATGGGAAAAACATCTTAATGTAAAAATGTCATACTTTACTCAAGATTATTTGCAAGTAAAATATAAGTTAAATATTGAAGAGGAAAATATCTTAATAAGTGGTTCAGTTATTCCAAATATCAGTTTATTAAATGATCTTGAAAATCTAAACTTAAATGAGGCTTTAGTAAAAAACGGTAAAATAATTGCAGTTAAGCTTGAACAACAGAGTGTTAGTAGTTTTGATTATACAGACATAAATAAATATAACAAAAAGGATTACAAAAAGGATATAATTGAAATTACCTGGCCCTGGGATATCTTTAGATTAAATGGAGAAAATATAAAATCTGATTTTGACTTACTGACTAAAGGTAGAAAATCAGCAAAATTAAGTACTACAAATAATGTATTAGGGAAAGAGAATATTTTTATTGAAGAAGGGGCGAAAATAGAGTTTACTACTCTGAACGCGAATACCGGCCCAATTTATATTGGGAAAGATACCGAGATCATGGAGAGTAGTGTAATTCGCGGGCCTTTTGCTTTGTGTGATCATTCGACATTAAAAATATCTGCCAAAATTTATGGTCCAACAACAATTGGACCTTATTCAAAAGTGGGTGGTGAAGTAAATAACTCCGTAATTTTTGGATATTCAAATAAGGCCCATGATGGATTTTTAGGTAATTCCGTAATTGGCGAATGGTGTAATTTAGGTGCTGATACCAATAATTCGAATCTGAAAAATAATTACGCCGAAGTACGTGTGTGGAATTATGAAACAGGGCGCTTCATACAAACAGGACTGCAATTTTGTGGTCTGATTATGGGCGATCATTCTAAATGTGCCATAAATACAATGTTTAATACAGGAACAGTTGTTGGAGTAAACGCGAATATTTTCGGAGAAGGATTTCCTCGTAATTTTGTTCCTTCATTTTCGTGGGGAGGAGCACACGGGTTTACTGTTTATGGTATTAATAAGGCTTTTGAAGTGGCAGAAAAAGTTATGGAACGAAGAAATATAAAACTGGATGAAGTTGAACAAGATATTATAAAAGAAATTTTTGAAAGAACATCTAAATACAGATTATTTTAACTTGCTTCAAACAAAATCGTTTTATTTAAATAATTTAATTTTTGGCATAGTGATTGCCAATTCTAATTCCCTGTATTTTTTTAGAGAAAGGCTGACAGGATGTCGTGAGGGCTTAAGTTTTTAACAAGGATAATATTATTATGAGTGATAAAATAAAAGAGAGTAAATTTAAAAGTATATTTTTTGCAGCAGATATGGAAAGCGATGGTGAGTTTATTCCGTTAATCTCAGACAATGAGGATGATGTAGATTTTAAAAAATCAGAATTGCCAAAAGAACTTCCAATTTTGCCTTTAAGAAATACTGTGTTATTTCCGGGAGTGATTCTTCCGATTACTGTAGGAAGAGAAAAATCAATTCGTCTTATAAATGAAATTTACAAAAAGGATAAAGTTATTGGTACTGTAGCTCAGATTGATTTTCAGGTAAATGAGCCTGAAGAAGAAGATATGTACAGGGTAGGTACTGTAGCTCATATTCTGAAAGTACTCGAAATGCCTGATGGAAGCACTTCTGTTATTATACAAGGACGACAGCGGTTTGAGATGATTCAAATGGTTCAGGCCGAACCTTATCATAAAGCCACAGTTACTTTATTAAAAGATAAAAAACCAAACAATAAAACCCGGGAATTCGAAGCGATTGTCGGATCTCTTAAAGACCTTTCATTGAGAATTATAAAATTATCAAGTAATATTCCGAATGAAGCTTCATTTGCGGTTAAGAATATTGAAAATAGTAAGTTCTTGATAAACTTTATTTGCTCTAATAGCGACATAGATATTGAAGATAAACAAAAACTTATTAAGCTTGATAACTTAAAGGAACGATCAATACGTTTGTTAGAACATCTTACCAAGCAAGTACAAATGCTTGAGTTAAAAAATGATATCCAAAGTAAGGTGAAAACTGATTTAGATCGTCAGCAGCGAGAGTATTTGTTGCACCAACAAATGAAAACTATCCAGGATGAATTAGGTGGAAATCCATTAGATCAGGAGATAGAAAATATTAAGAAAAAAGCTAAGGATAAAAAGTGGGGTAAAGAAGTTGCTGAAACTTTTAATAAAGAAGTTGAAAAAGTAAACCGGTTAAATCCGGCAACGGGAGAATATTCTGTACAGTTAAATTATTTACAAACCTTACTGGACCTTCCATGGAATGAATTTACTGATGACAACTTTGATTTGAAAAGAGCTCAAGAAATTCTTGATGAAGATCATTTTGGTTTAGAAAAGGTTAAAGACAGGATATTGGAATATTTAGCCGTACTTAAATTAAAAGGCGATTTGAAATCACCAATATTATGTTTATATGGCCCTCCAGGTGTTGGAAAAACCTCGCTTGGTAAATCAATAGCAAAAGCTTTAGACCGAAAATATGTAAGAATGTCTCTGGGAGGTTTGCATGATGAGGCTGAAATTCGTGGACACAGAAAAACATATATTGGCGCAATGCCGGGAAGAATTATTCAAAATATAAAAAAGGCTAAATCATCAAATCCTGTATTTATTTTAGACGAAATTGATAAGGTTGGAAAAGATTTTCATGGTGATCCTGCTTCTGCACTTCTGGAAGTTTTGGATCCTGAGCAAAATAGTGCTTTCCACGATAATTATCTGGAACTGGAATTTGATCTCTCAAATGTAATGTTCATAGCTACTGCTAATACATTATCGACAATTAATCCTGCATTACGTGACAGGATGGAAATGATTGATGTTAGTGGTTATATTGTTGAAGAGAAGATAGAAATTGCTAAGCGTCATTTAATCCCTAAACAGCTTGATGCACATGGTGTAGTAAAATCTAAAGTTTCTTACAGCAAAAAAGTTTTAGAATATATCGTTGAAAATCATACTCGTGAGTCGGGTGTTAGAACTTTAGATAAGACGATTGCTAAGGTAACAAGGAGTCTGGCCAGAAAAATTGCTTTGGAAGAAGAGTTTAATAAATCGCTTACAATTGATAATATTAAAGAAATCTTAGGTCCGCCTGAATTTTCAAAAGATAAATATCAGGGGAATGAATTTGCCGGTGTTGTAACAGGTTTGGCATGGACAGCTGTTGGAGGTGAGATATTATTTATTGAAAGTAGCTTAAGTAAAGGAAAAGGAAAACTTACTTTAACAGGTAATTTGGGTGATGTAATGAAAGAATCTGCTGTAATTGCACTTGAATACATAAAATCACATGCAGCGGAATTAAATATTCCTGACGAAGCTTTCGAAAAGTGGAATATCCACATTCATGTTCCTGAAGGAGCTATTCCAAAGGATGGCCCTTCGGCTGGTGTTACTATGGCTACATCACTTGCATCAATTTTTACACAGAGAAAAGTTAGACAAAAAACAGCAATGACCGGAGAAATTACTTTACGTGGTAAAGTGTTGCCCGTTGGAGGTATTAAGGAAAAAATATTAGCTGCAAAACGTGCCAATATTAC
>JAUVLS010000024.1 GCA_030600625.1 Bacteroidales bacterium | reverse complement strand
TTTTCTCAATGGTTAAATAAGAAATACATTTTCTGGCATCGAGCTGATAAGAAGTTAATGCCTTTGTTGGACAGGCATCAATGCATTTTGTACAGGTTCCACAATAATCCTTTTCCCGATAGCTATCGGGATGATCGTATTCCAGTTCCAAATCGATAATTAATTCGCCAATAAAAACAAACGAACCGAATTCCCTTGAGATTAAATTCGTATTTTTTCCTATCCACCCTAAAGCTGATTTTGCAGCCCAAACTTTATCCATTACGGGTGCCGAATCTACAAAAGCACGACCATTTACATCTCCAATTTCAGTTTGAATAAATTCTAATAAATCGTGCAATTTTTCTTTTATAACAAAATGATAATCTTTACCATATGCGTATTTAGAAATTTTGTATGTATTATCTTTTTGAAGTTTATCCGGGTAATAATTAAGCAAAACTGAAATAATAGATTTTGCTCCCTTAACTAATTGTCTTGGATCTGTCCGTTTTTCAAAATTATTTTCCATGTAATTCATTTCACCATGGGAACCATTATTGAGCCAATTCTTAAGCTGTTTGGATTCTTTATCAAGAAAATCAGTTTTTGAAATGCCAACAGCAGAAAAGCCAAGTTCAAGTGCTTTTTGTTTGATAATCTTTTTTATTTGATTTTTGTTTTTCATGGAATTAGCTTCAAGCTGCATACTGCAAGTTACAAGCTTCATGAACGGTTTAATTATTTAAAATCTTTAATAAAATAACATATTACAAATGTATCCTAATTATCAACATATTGGCGTTTTTTCACCACTAAGACTCTAAGTACACGAAATTTCACTAAGATCAACAACTTTGAACTTTAAACCAGGAACATGAAACTTTTATCAGAATCAGAAAAATTAAACTATAAAATAAAAAGTATTAGATACTAAAGAAGGCCAAGATCGAGAAGCGCTTCTTCACTCATCAGGCTTTTATCCCAAGACGGATCAAAAACTAAATTAATTTTTGCTTCTTTTACCTCTTCGATGGCATTGGTTTTTTCATGAACTTCATTAAGAAGTTGGTCAGCCATTGGACAGTTTGGAGCTGTTAAAGTCATTTTTATTTCAACCCTTTTATCATCATCCACATCAATGGCATAAATAAGCCCAAGGTCGTATATATTCACAGGAATCTCAGGATCGAAAATTGTTTTTAGTGTTTTAACAATTTCTGCTTCTAAAGCCATAAAATCATTTTGTTCCATAAATAACCTCCTTAGGGTTTGTAAAAAAATAACCTGAACATCTCGACTTGTTCTTTACTTGTCATAGGTACAATTTAAGAAATGTTACCTAAATAGTGAAGAAATACATAGTTATCGGGATGCATTATATGCCATAGCATACAATTTCATTTGTTTAATCATTGCCAACAAACCATTCGATCGCGTAGGCGATAAGTTTTGTTGTAATCCAATTTTATCAATAAAATATAATTCATTGTTCAGTATATCAACAGGTTTTTGCCCGCTTAAAACCCGAACCAAAAGAGCCGCAATACCTTTTGTAATAATTGCATCACTATCAGCAGAAAATTTCACCACGTCACCGTCCATTTCGGCAAAAAGCCAAACTTTCGACTGGCAACCTTCAATTAAATATTCTTGCGTTTTATATTTAGGATTAATAACCGAAAGGTCTTTACTAAGCTCAATTAAGTAATTGTACTTATCCATCCAATCATCAAATACCGAAAACTCTTCAATAATTTCGTCCTGTTGTTCTTTTAATGTCATATTGATATTTTTTATTGCAATTTAGCTAAACATTTGTTTAACAGTCAATAAAGCTTCGTGTAATTTATCAATTTCTTCTTTGGTATTATAAAATGAAAATGATGCCCGAATTGTTCCTTCAATATTAAAACGATCCATCAATGGTTCTGCACAATGATGACCGGTACGAACAGCAATTCCCATTTTATCAATTACCATTCCTGCATCGTAATGGTGAATATTATCAAGAACGAAAGAGATTACACTTACTTTTTCTTCTGATGTTCCAATAATTCTCAGACCATCGATTGATTCCAGTTTTTTGGTAGCGTAATCCAGTAATTCTTGTTCATATACAGTAATATTTTCTAATCCAATATCCTGTATATAATTAATTGCAGCTACTAATCCGATTGCTCCAACGTAATTTGGTGTTCCTGCTTCGAATTTAAATGGCAGTTCGTTAAAAGTAGTTTTTTCGAATGTTACTTTTTTAATCATCTCACCACCTGTCATAAACGGTGGCATTTCATTTAACCATTTTTCTTTACCATATAAAACACCAATTCCATTTGGACCGTATATTTTATGACCTGAAAAAACAAAAAAGTCACAATCCAGTTCCTGCACATCAACATTCCCATGCTGAATACTCTGGGCTCCATCTATTAATACCGGAATATTTTGTTGATGTGCAATATCAATAAGTTTTTTAACATCGTTTACTGTACCCAGTGCATTTGAAACCTGATTTACAGCAACAATTTTTGTTTTCGGAGATATTAATTTTTGATATTCATCTAATAATAATTCTCCCTTATCATTTATCGGAATTACTTTTAAAATTGCCTTTTTTCGTTTGCAAAGCATTTGCCACGGAACAATGTTAGCATGATGTTCTAGTGTAGAAATGATAATCTCATCTCCTTCGGAAATATATTTTTCTCCAAAAGAAAATGCAATAGTATTGATCGATTCGGTTGTTCCGCTTGTAAAAATTACTTCGTGATCATGCTTAGCATTAATAAATTCTTGAATTACTTTTCGGGCATCTTCATAACGCTGAGTTAATTGTTCGCTCAGATAATGTACTCCTCGATGAATATTACTATTCTCATGAGAATAAATTTTGAGCTCTTCATCGATCACAACTTGCGGCTTTTGAGTAGTTGCAGCATTATCGAAATAAATCAAAGGTTTATTATAAACCTGTTGATTTAAGATTGGAAAATCATTACGTATTTTTTGAATATCTAAACTCAATTTTTAAGATTTTTAGTTTAACAACAATGCATTTGACAATTATTACATCGCGATAATTCACCACGTAAACGCTTATCAACCAAATCCTGAATTCGCTCTTGTAAAGCAGGAACCTGAATTTTATGAATTACATCATGCGCAAATGCATACATCAGCAAAAGCTTTGCTTCCTTTTTATTAATACCGCGAGAACGCAAATAAAATAACGCATTCTCATCTAACTGGCCAACAGTTGCCCCATGGCTACATTTCACATCATCAGCATAAATTTCCAATTGTGGTTTAGTATTAAAATCGGCATCATCAGTAAGCAAAATATTATTATTTGTCTGGTATGCCAGAGTATTTTGCGCATCCTTCCTTACTAATACTTTACCATTAAAAGCTCCTGTGGCAAAATCGTCCAAAACACCTTTAAACAATTGATTACTCGTGCAATTAGGATTAGCATGATCAATAAATACATAATTATCAATATGCTGGCCTTTATCGGTTAAATATAGGCCATAAGTATTGTTTTCACAGCCTTCGCCGTTTAATAATACATTTACATTATTTCTGATTAAACCACCGTGTAATGAAATATTATTTGCACTTACGCGGCTATCTCTTTCCTGATGGAAATATAAATGAGAAATCTGCTTTGAGCCATTATGTTCATTTTGCATTCTTGAAAAATCAAACTTTGCATTTTTACCAATGTAAAACTCAGAAACTGAATTTGTAACAAAATTAGGCATTGATAATGTATGATCACACACAACAATTGAAGCCTGACTATTTTCTTCAAGAATAAATAAATTACGATGTTGAGTCAATCCTTCCTCATCGTCCATTAATATATTTATAATCTGAATTGGTTTCTCAATTACAACCCCTTTAGGAACATATAAGAAAACGCCATCTTTTACAAATGCTGTATTTAATGCAACCAAACCTTCATTTTCAAAACCGGCATATTTAGCGAAATGTTTTTTTACCAAATCAGGATATAATTCAGCTGCTTTTTGAAAACTCCCAATTATAACACCTCCCGGGAGTTCTTGAATTAAATTTTCTCTATCGTAATACCAACCATTTAAAAGAAGAATAACTTTAGTATTTAAATCCGGAACATCACATTTAAAAATATCATCAACCTGAAATTCAATATTCTTAGGTGATAAATACATTTTATAAGTATTATCAAACTCCTTATTCAGATCGGTATATTTATAATTCTCATTTTTTTTATCAGGAATACCCAGCTTTTTAAATTGTTCAAATGCTTTTTCACGAACTTCATTGATATAATCAGGCAAGTCGTTTTTAATTAAATCCTGATTCTTCCGGTATAATTCAACGAAACGTTCTTTAGTATCTGTTTTAATTGTTTCCAAGCTCATAACATTGCTTTTAAAAATCCGATTACTGTTCTTTATACTCTATTATTCAACACCTTTCTTCAACCAGTCATATCCCTTTTCTTCAAGCTCAAGAGCCAGTTCTTTTCCCCCGGATTTAATTATTTTGCCATTATATAAAACATGAACAAAGTCAGGAACTATATAATCAAGTAATCTTTGATAATGAGTAATTACGATACTTGCATTATCAGGAGATTTTAATTTATTTACTCCGTTTGCAACCACTTTTAATGCGTCAATATCCAAACCTGAATCCGTTTCATCCAGAATTGATAATTTTGGTTCCAACATCGCCATCTGGAAAATTTCATTTCTTTTTTTCTCTCCACCTGAAAAACCTTCATTAACCGACCTGCTTACTAAACCTGCATCTAGTTTAACTAATTTCTTTTTTTCGCGCATTAGTTTTAAGAAATCTGACGAAGATAAAGGTTCCAGTCCTTTATGTTTTCGCTGTTCATTTACTGCAGTTTTCATAAAGTTAACCATGCTTACTCCGGGAATCTCAATCGGGTACTGAAATCCAAGGAATATTCCTTCGCTTGCACGCTCTTCAGGAGACATCTCAAAAAGGTCGTTGCCTAAATAAGTTATTTTACCTTCGGTAACTTTAAATAACTCTCTTCCAGCCAAAACTGATGCCAAAGTACTTTTCCCTGAACCATTCGGCCCCATAATAGCATGAACCTCTCCTGCTTTTACTTCAAGATTAATTCCTTTCAGAATCTCTTTTCCTTCAATGGATGCGTGTAAATTTTTTATACTTAACATAATTATATAATTACAAGTTCAATGTTTTGTGTTCAATGTTTTTTTCTAATTAAACTTTATTCCTTTGTGTTCAGTTCTTTTTAAATATTTAATTAAGCCCATTATCATCTTTGCAATATCACTACATTCTTTATAAGTTTCATCAAATTCATCTGTAGTAATATAACCATAATCTAATGCTCTATACAGTTGAGATTTTGTTTCCGCTAATGATGATTTTGCAATAAAAAGAAATTGAATAAATTCCTTTTTACCTCCTCTCTCAAATCCTTCAGCTATATTATCCATAACAGAGCCTGATGATCTTTTTATTTGATCTTTCAAAGAAGAATCCTTTAAAAACTTTTCCTTTTGAACCAAAATAAATATCTTTTTACATAACTCTAGCTTTTTTCCAAACTTCAAGATCTTCAAATTTTTCTATTGTAGCCATATTTTTAACTTTAAACTAAGAACTTTGAACACAAAACTTTTTCACCCAACACTTCCTTCCAAGCTAATTTGTAATAATTTTTGAGCTTCTACGGCAAACTCCATAGGTAGTTTATTTAACACTTCTTTTGTATATCCGTTTACAATTAAACCAATTGCATCTTCGGTTTTAATTCCACGTTGGTTACAATAGAAAATTTGGTCTTCCCCAATTTTTGATGTAGTTGCTTCATGTTCAACAATTGAGTCTTTATTATCTACTTCGATATATGGAAAAGTGTGAGCTCCGCATTTATCGCTTAATAAAAGACTATCGCATTGTGAAAAGTTACGGGCATTTGTAGCATTCTTAACTACTTTTACCAAACCACGATAACTATTCTGACTAAATCCGGCAGAAATACCTTTTGAAATAATAAGACTTTTAGTATTCTTTCCAATATGTATCATTTTAGTTCCTGTATCGGCTTGTTGGTGATTATTAGTTACAGCAACAGAATAAAATTCACCAACCGAATTATCTCCTAATAATAAACAACTTGGATATTTCCAGGTAATCGCAGAACCTGTTTCAACTTGAGTCCAGGATATTTTTGAATTTTCACCAACACATTTAGCACGCTTTGTTACAAAATTATAAATACCTCCCTTACCATTCTTATCTCCCGGATACCAGTTTTGTACTGTTGAATATTTTACTTCAGCATTTTTATTTACAATAATTTCAACAATTGCTGCATGAAGTTGGTTCTCGTCACGTTGTGGTGCAGTGCATCCTTCCAGATAGCTAACATAAGAATCATCTTCTGCGACAATCAGTGTTCTTTCAAACTGGCCTGTATTAGCGGCATTAATTCTAAAATATGTTGATAATTCCATCGGGCATCTTACACCTTTTGGAATATAACAGAAAGAACCATCGCTAAATACAGCAGAATTCAGAGCTGCAAAATAATTATCAGTATATGGTACAACCGATCCCATATATTTTTTAATCAGATCGGGGTGTTCCTGAACTGCTTCGCTAAACGAACAGAAAATAATTCCTAGTTCCGCAAGATTTTCTTTAAAAGTAGTTTTTACAGAAACACTGTCCATTACAGCGTCAACAGCAATCCCTGAAAGCATCTTTTGTTCATCTAAAGGAATACCCAATTTATCAAAAGTTGCTTTTAATTCAGGGTCAACATCGTCCATGCTTTTTGGTCCAGATGCTTTTTGCTTTGGTACAGAATAATATATTATATCCTGATAATTAATTTTTGGAATAATTAAATGAGCCCACTCAGGCATTTTCAGGGTTTGCCAGTAACGAAATGCTTTTAATCTGAACTCCAGCATAAATTCAGGTTCGTTCTTTTTTTGGGAAATAAGCCTGACAACATCCTCGTTTAAACCCTTTGGAATAGCTTCATTCTCAATATCTGTAACAAAACCGTATTTATATTCACCCTGTGTTACTTCGTTTAATATTTTATCTTGATCTTTTTCCATAAATTTGCAAAATCTATATAAAAATTTAGCACCGTGCTTAAATAGATTAAATCTAAATTGGGTGCAAATATATTTAAAATATAACAACTAATAAAGCAAGATTGTTTAATCTTTTTTATTCATGATAAATATCAATTTTTAAGATGAGTGATAAAAAACAAAAGTTAAGAGAAATATCGGAATTAGGGGAGTTTGGACTTATTGATCATATTACAAAAGACATAAAAATCAACCATAAAAATACAATAAAAGGAGTTGGGGACGATGCTGCAGTTATTGAATATGGAGATATTTGTGCAATAATTACAACAGACCTTCTTGTTGAAGGAATTCATTTTAACCTGATTTATACACCATTAAAACATTTAGGATATAAAGCGGTTGTTGTAAATCTTTCGGATGTTTATGCAATGAATGCCACACCAAAACAAATAACCGTCTCGTTGGCTATATCAAAAAAATTTGCTGTTGAGCATATTGAACAAATTTATGAAGGAATCAATCTAGCCTGTGAACATTACAATATCGATCTTATTGGTGGTGATACATCATCGTCGTTGACTGGTTTGGCAATTAGTATTACAGCAATTGGTGAAGCTAAAAAAGAAGAAATCACTTATAGAAATACGGCAAAAAAGAATGATGTTGTTTGTGTTACAGGTAATTTAGGAAGTGCATATATGGGTTTACAGCTATTAGAGCGTGAAAAAGAAATCTTCAAAACAGATCCTGGTTTTAACCCTAGCCTGGAAGGATACGATTACATTCTTCAGCGTCAATTAAAACCAGAAGCCCGAAAAGATGTAATTGAAATTTTAAAAGAATTAAATGTTAAACCAACATCGATGATCGATATTTCGGATGGTTTATCATCAGAGATTTTTCATATTTGTAACAAGTCTGATGTGGGTTGTAAGATTTTCCAGGATAAAATTCCAATTGATTTAAACACCGAAAAAATGGCCGAAGAATTTAATATTGATCCTTTAACTGCAGCCTTAAACGGTGGAGAGGATTACGAATTATTATTCACAATTGATATTAATGATCTTGAGAAGATCAAAGATCAAACATTGATTCATCCAATAGGTCATATTACCGATCAAGAACATGGAGCAGTACTGATTACAAACAGTGGACAATCAATTGCACTTCAGGCTCAAGGATGGAATCAAATGAAAAAATAATTTTAAATTTCCTTCTTTTAAAATTAATTAACAACATTGGTTAATTCGATATCAAATATTAAAACCGAATTAGCTGGAATGCTGCCGTTACTCCCAGAACCGTATCCTAACCCAGATGGAATAAACAAAACCCCCTGTCCCCCTTGTCTAAACAACTGCAAACCTTCCTGCCATCCCTGAATAAAAGTACTTAAAGGATAGTCGTTTATTGTACCTTCCTCGAATACATCTCCATTTAATAATTTGCCAATATAGTTAACTCTTACATAAGAACTCGAATCAGGATAATTTCCCGTACCCTCAACTTCAATAATATAATGCAAACCCGATTCCGTAGACTCTGCAGAAAGATTATTTTCTAAAAGATAATTTTCAATTTTCTCAATATCAACAGCTAATTGCTCTTCATAACTTAATGAATCATCATCGTCATCACATGCAGCTATTATTATTAAAGAAAAAACTAAAAAAAAGATTGCTTTTTTCATCATGGTAAGTTTAATTTATTTTACACAAACATAACAAAATATAAATTACTTAAAACAGATTTAATATATTTTAACTATTTTGGCAACAATCCGAATATTTTCCAGATTGTTTTATGTAACTTGTGAATTAAATAGTTTTTTTGCTTAATATTCTATCCGTTATAACAATCATTCCAATTAATAAAACAGTAATTATTATTGAGCCTTCGAAACCAAAATCACCCCCGGTAATTAAATCATTTCCAATAACTTTTTGCTGTATTATTGAATTAAAGTTTGAACCACTTACTTCGAAACCAAAGATTGTACCTTGAAAGAAATTCCAGCTAACATGCAGAAAAACAGGGAACCATAAATTCTTAGTATAAATATATGTTATACCCAACGCAATTCCTGCAACAATCAAATTTATAAATCCCAGTATGCTTAAATTAGGATTCATTCCATGAATTAATGCAAATAATATTGCTGATAAAAGCAAAGCGATATATTTGTTTTTAAACGAATCCATGAAATTATTCAGGATATACCCCCTGAAAACTATTTCTTCAACCATTGCAGCTATAACGAAAAAGAAGAATCCTCCAAAAACTATTTTTGCACTAAACTGAATAGAAATAACCTCAAGATTATTAGATAAACGAAGGATTACAAAACCCAAGGAGATAAGTAAGAATCCAACTAATAACCCATATAAAATATCCTTTCCTTTTCCCTTTAACTCAAATCCCATAGACACAAAAGATTTTCTGTCGATATATTTCCTGAAAATCCATGCAATTAGTATTGTTATAATAAGAGACGAACTTGTTACTATAAACTGTATCCCTAATTTATTCGGATCAGCTAACAATGTACCCAAGTCACTCAAAGAAGTATTCAACACTGTTGCAATAATAAATGCAACAACTCCCTGAATAACTACATACAAGATAAAAAATGCAATTAAAAACAATAATGCTCTTAACCAGCCTCTTTTAATTGCTGGCTTTTTTTCGATTAAATAGTTTTCTTCCATATTTATAAATATTAATTTGGATTGACTTTGACGTAAATTATACCAAGACCAGCAGTGTGCTAAAATCCAGCGTCCCACGAGCCCAATTATTTATTTTCATCTTTAATATTTTCAAACTCTTTCAGGCACTGTTTTAGTTCATCCAGATGCTGCTTATACATTTTCTTATTATAATATTGGGAGATTGGAATAAAAACAGCGCTTACAATTACCAAAGTTACTACTAGTTTGATAATTTCAACTGCATCAAATATCTCCGAAATTCCCTTATCCGCTGAATTCATAAACAAACCAATTACCATCCCAAAACAAATAGCAAAAGGCAATAGTAGAAACTTACTGAAATTACTTTTGTTAAAATTTACATATCTCTCTATATCTTTAATCGTTTTAATCAGCGCAGGTTTTAATTGTTCGCTTGATATAACTATCTTTCTTACTTTTCTGAAATTTCTCCATGTAAAAGATATAAGTATTCCAAAAAACAAT